>RFIL01000526.1 GCA_003695285.1 Calditrichota bacterium | reverse complement strand
GGAGGAAATCAGGCTCGTGCCGCTGAACTCCTGGGAATCCCTCCCTCCACTCTTCGCACCAAAATGGCCAAATATGGTTTAAAAGAAGCTGTTAAGTCCTAAAGAGGCCATGCAGGTGCAACGGGATGCGCATGGCAAAAAAATTGCTCTTAAAATACCGGGAGTAAAAAGAACGAGAGGTTAACCATGAAACCATTTACCATTGTGTTGCTGAGTGCTATTTTATTCTTCAGCGGATGTCAGGAGGAAGAGGGGTATCAGGAAATCGATTTGAACCAACGTGCCACGTATGAGGACCTTCACCCAACGGATGGCAGCAAAGTGGAGGATTCTCCATTAGTTTTGGCAATTGCCTCCATTGTTTCAGCAAAAGAAAGTTTTTCTGCCTATGCAGATTTAATTCCCTACCTGGAAAAGAAACTTCACCGTCTGGTGCACCCGGTTTACACCAAAAATTATCGCGAAGTGTATGATTTACTGGAACATCGCAAAGTAGACATTGCGTTTGTCTGCTGTGGTTTATATGCCCTGGGAAAACGCAATGACATTATGGAGCTTCTGGCTATCCCGGTGGTAAATGGGGATACGAAATACCAGGCTTATATCATTGCTTCTAAAACATCCGGTATCGAAAGCATAAATGACCTGGAAGGAAAAACGATTGCCCTTACCGATGAACTTTCTCTTTCCGGTTGTTTCTATCTGCTATATGGAAAAACCCGGAATTTGATTTCCAGAGACCAGGTGGTTTTTTCCGGTAGTCATGATGCTTCAATTCAATTGGTTAATCGAGGGATTGTGGATGCGGCCAGTGTGGATGGTTTAATTTACGAAGAAATTGCAGCCCGTCGGCCACAGAGTGTGCAAAATGTACGGATTGTGGAAAAATCCCCGCCCTTCGGGATTCCACCCGTTGTGATTCATCCCCGGGTACCCCCGACTCAACGAGAACGGATCCAGACTGTGTTGCTTCAAATGAATGAGGATCCCGAAGGATTAAGTATTTTACAACGAATGGGAATTGAAAAATTCGAGCTTCCCAATGAAGAAAATTATCGAACTGTTTTTTCGTTTATTCCAGATTCTCTTACGCCGTGATTTCGTACCACTTCACACCAAATTAGTAGCGGCGATCCTGTTTGTGGTCTTACTATTTGGAAGCATCAACTTGTACATCACTAACACCTACGTCATTAAGACCACCAGAGAAGAAATGAATCGGAAAGGTCAACTTGTCCTCCGGATTTTGCAGGAAGAGTTGGCTAATGACATTATCTTTCAGGATTTTGCCGCAGTTAACTTTTTCATCAACGAATTAAAAAACTCCGATCCGGACATCTTCTACATTCTGGTATTTGATGCCAGTAAAAAATTAATTGGTCACACTTTTGAAACCAATCAAATACCGGTTGCCCTTACTCAATTACCGGAAACCAGTAAAATGCAACTTTTAAAAGACCCTCAGGCAGGTATTTATATTCGTCAATTGTATGCACCCATTATGGAAGGAAGGCTGGGGTATCTTCTTCTTGGTCTGAACGAGACCAATATTAAAACCAAGGGAGAACATCTGGCGGTCATTTTAATTGGGATGGTAATGGGATTCTTATTTCTAGGGATTGTTGGCGCCATTGGTTTTTCTTCTTATATCACTCATCCCATTTATGAAATTCTGGATGGTTTTCGGCGGTTTGTGCCGGGGAAACATCTGCCTCAATTAGCTATACGAACCAATGATGAGTTAATGCTCCTGGGAGAAGGTTTTCAACAAATGATGGAACGAATCTCTGCTCTGGATCAACAATCCCGGCAAACACAGTTAAAAATGATGGAAACTGAAAAATTGGCCAGTGTGGGGATATTGGCTTCCGGGATCGCCCATGAAATAAATAACCCGATTGCAGGAATTGAATTATGCCTGCACCGACTCCTTAAGAACCCGGGGGGCTTTGATGCCAAACAACGGGAGTATCTGGAATCAATTTCTGAATCCACTCAACACATAAAATCCATTGTGGGGAACCTCCTGGATTATTCTCACCATGCGGATTTTAAAACCGAATCCTTGAATTTAAAGGAAGTGGTAGAATTTGCCATCCGATTGGTTCAGTTCCGATTGCAAAAAAATCAAATTCGACTCCAATGTGAGTTACCCAATAAACCGTTTCGGGTCAGGGGTGGGAAAGCGCAATTAATTCAGGTGGTAGTGAATTGTCTTCTGAATGCCATCGATGCGGTGGAACGACAGGGAAATATTTCCCTTTCCTTAACCGAAAATTCCAACCAATATGTTTTAAATATTTCGGATGATGGATGTGGTATTCCGGAGGATATCGTTAAACAGATTTTTGATCCTTTCTTTACCACCAAAGGCAACCGGGGTACGGGATTGGGATTGTATGTAAGTTATAATATTATTAAAGTACATAATGGTACGATATCTGTAACATCAAAACCGGGGGAAGGCACAACCGTAACAATAACTTTACCACGGGAGAATGGTGTGTTATGAAACTCCTGGTAGTGGATGATGAAAGGAGTCTTCGGGTAGCGTTGGCAGATGAGTTGGCCGATGCTGGCTATACGGTCGAGACGGCTGCCACCGGGGAGGAGGCACTGGAGTGGTTAAATAAAGAAGATTTCGACTTGGTCATCTGTGACCTGGTATTGGATGGCATTAGTGGCGAGGATGTTTTGGATTATATGCTGGCTCATAGCCCTCAAACCCGTTTTTTGTTGATTACAGCCAATGCCACCCTGGAATCCGCTATAAAAATATTGAAAAAGGGGGCCATCGATTATATCTGTAAGCCGTTTGATATAGAACATCTTCTAAGGATAATCAGCAACGTGGAAGAGACCATACGTCTCCGACAGGAAAACGAAGCCCTGCGCGCCCGCTTATACCAAAAATATCAGTTTTCCGGCATTATCGGGAAATCTCCCGCCATGCAGAAGGTCTTTCAATTATTGGATACGGTTTGTCAGACGGATGTGACGGTGTTGCTCATCGGAGATACCGGTACCGGGAAAGGATTAATCGCAGAGACCATTCATTATAACAGTCCTCGACGGGATAAACCGTTTGTCACAGTTAGTTGTGCGGCTTTATCCCGGGAACTGTTAGAATCGGAGTTGTTTGGACATGAGAAGGGAGCCTTTACCGGAGCCATCCGGCAAAAGAAGGGCCGCTTTGAACTGGCAAATGGCGGAACATTATTCCTGGATGAAGTGGATGATATTCCCCCCGAAACACAGGTGAAACTCTTGCAGGTGATTGAATCCGGTAAATTTGAACGGGTAGGAGGGGAAGAAACCTTACAGGTGGATGTGCGGCTGATTGCTGCTACCAAAAAGGATTTACAAGAGGAGATGGCAGCCGGACATTTTCGGCGAGACCTCTTTTACCGCTTGAATGTTATGCCCATTTATCTTCCCCCTTTGCGGGAAAGGAAAGAAGATATCCCCCTTCTGGTAGAGCATTTTCTTAAAAAATATTCCCCGGATAAACCGCTAAAACTTTCTTCTGAAATTATGGAATTGCTTTTGGAGTATGAATGGGATGGGAATGTTCGCGAGTTGGAAAATGTAATTGAAAGATTGGTTGTTCTGGGGCAACAGGGAGATGTAGACACCAGTTTTTTACCACCAAATATTTTGAACCTCAACAAACAAAGGGGGGAGTTTGAATGGGGCAAAATCACACTCCCGGATTATTTACATCGTCTGGAAAAAGCCATCCTGGAAGAAGCGCTCATTCGGTGCCAGGGGAGCAAAACACGAATGGCTCAGGAACTGGGGATTCCACTTCCTACCCTGAAAAGCAAGTTAAAAAAGTATCAGCTTTTTTAACCTCCATCTGCCCCTTTTATTAATCCTCTCAGTAATACACGGAGCAAAAAGAGGATGAAATTTCATCTCTTTAGAAGATGATCTTTCATCCTTTTTTTGATGAATTCCCCCTTAAATCCTGCTGCTTTCCCTCATTTTTCCCCGATTGTCTCAATGGTATTAATTTTGCCCAATGGGTTATCCATGACTGAAAAGTTATGGGTAAATGGGTGTTGATAAGTTGTGAGCATATGGGAATGCGAAAGGAGAATGAGGTATGGGCAAAAAATTAAAAGGAGTGCCTTCCGGTGAGCATTCACCCGGAATGGAGGAAAGACGGGCTTTTTTAAAGAAATTTGTATCCACTGTGTTTGCCGGGGTGCTGGCCCCAGCTATCCTCAACGCAGCCCCCGAAGAACAAGCACAAAGCGTCCAGCAAGTGCTTCCGGAAATACCGGAACCTGAACCGGGAGAAGGAATGGAGAATCCGGTTTTTCAAATGATGCGCGATCTTCGAAGGGCATTACAAAAACCCCTGGAAGAAAGGCGCTGGATAATGGTTATTGACCTCCGGAAATGTGTCGGTTGTAATGCCTGTACAGTGGCCTGCATTGCGGAAAATCGGCTTCCCCCGGGAGTGGTTTATCGACCGGTGATTGAAGAGGAGATTGGAGAGTATCCCAATGTAACCCGGCGGTTTATTCCTCGCCCCTGCATGCACTGTGAACATCCTCCCTGTACCCCTGTCTGTCCGGTGAAGGCAACCTACCAGCGGGCGGATGGCATCGTGGTAGTGGATTACGATCGCTGTATTGGCTGTCGGTATTGCCTTACCGCCTGTCCCTACAATGCCCGGACGTTCGATTTTGGCGAATTCTACACCGAAGACCGGGGAATCCATTCGTTGATGCCCTATGAACAAGTACCAACCGGTGAATACAATAAAGTCCATGAACGAACCCGGAACGAGTCCCCGGTGGGGAATGCACGTAAATGTCATTTCTGTGTGCATCGCATCGAGCGGGGATTGTTACCCCAATGTGTGGTCACCTGCATTGGAAGAGCAACCTACTTTGGAGACAGGAATGATCCCCACAGTCTGGTCTCCCAGTTGATTGCTCGACCCAATATCATGCAGTTAAAGGAAGAATTGGGGACTCATCCCAAGGTGTATTACCTCATCTGATGAAAATGGAAGGAGAAAAGGTATGGCACATAAAACCTATAAATGGTTAACCATTTTGACCGGAATATTGGGAACCATCGGAGTCGCATCGGTAATTTATCGATTGATCGCCGGTATGAAGATTACCTGGTTAAGCAGTAGTGTACCCTGGGGAATGTGGGTGGCGCTTTATATCTATTTTATCGGGCTCTCTGCCGGGAGCTTTCTGTTTTCCACCCTCATTTATGTTTTCGGTCAAAAAGAATTGGAAAAAGCTGGAAGATTGGCCTTATTATCGGCCGTGCTGGCTTTGGTTGCCGGGTTGTTCTTCGTCTGGATTGACCTGGGACACCCTTTTCGTATCATTAATATTGCTTTCCACTGGAACAGTAGTTCCGTTCTGGCATGGGAAATCTTATTCTATGTATTTTATATCACCTGTGTGTTTGCCGAATTGTGGTTCCTTATGCGCTGCGATCTGGCTTATATGCGGGATCAGAGCCATGGTTTTAAGAAAAAGGTCTACAAGCTGCTGGCTTTGGGTTGGCAATGTCCGACCACGATAGGCAGTTTTAGAGCATGCCATTCCCAAAGTTTGCGGGTAACGGCGATTCTGGGAGCGATTGGTGTTCCCCTGGCTATTGGGGTACATGGCGGAACCGGCGCTATCTTTGCCGTTGTAAAAGCTCGACCTTACTGGTATTCTCCCATATTTCCAATCATCTTTCTGGTCTCGGCTTTGGTATCCGGAGCCGGTTTGATGACCTTCCTCTACGCTTTCTTGGGTGATAAAAAAGCACCTGACCACCACCGCATTGTGCTAAAACTCTCTCAATGGTTGATGCTTTTCCTGGGTGTGGATGTGTTATTAATGATTACCGAATTGTTAGTTGGTATTTATGGAAGCATTCCGGATCATATTGCCGTGTGGAATCAAATCATGTTTGGCGAGTACTGGTATGTGTTCTGGATTGGGCAAATGGGATTAACCGTTCTGACTCCCATTTTGTTTTTTGTTCTGAAAAAAGGTTCAACATTCTGGATGGGAATGGGAGGACTGGCTGTGGCTACCGGGATAATCTCTGTTCGCTTTAACCTGGTGATTCCCGCTTTTGTTACTCCACCCATTCCGCACCTGGATGAGGTTATGAATCACATACGCTTATCTTTTGAATATTTCCCCAGTCCCATGGAGTGGATCTCCAGCATCGGAATCATTGCTCTGGTGGTTTTCTTCTTTCTCCAAGCCTATAAGTTTTTACCCGTATTCGAACATTACAAACCTCATTTGATGCAGGGGACTATTCAAGCTAAGGAGGTGAATTATGAAGCATGAAAAGAAAGAGCTCCACCTTTCAAATAAAATTAGCCGGCGCACCTTTCTGAAATCAACCGCTCTGTTAGGGGGAACCGCTGCCTTAACTCAAATGAGCTGTGCCTTTCGAAGACTTTCAGAAGAAGAAAAACTGGAATATACACTCAACGAAGCGGAAAATCAGATTTATACCGTATGCCTTCAATGTCATACCGACTGCCCCATTAAGGTGAAGGTGCTGGATGGGGTCGCGGTGAAAATAGATGGGAATCCCTACAGCCTGCAAACAATGAATCCCTCTCTGAAATACAAGACCCCGGTAAAACAAGGTTCCCATTTTGATGGTTGTATCTGTCCCAAAGGTCAGGCCGGGATACAAACGCTCTACGACCCATATCGGATCACCAGGGTGTTAAAACGCGCTGGACGTCGGGGAGAGAATAAATGGATGACGATTTCCTTTGAACAGGCCATCCAGGAAATCGTAGAAGGCGGGAAACTGTTTTCCCATGTGCCGGGGGAAGAAAATCGGGTGGTTCCGGGATTAAAGGAGCTGTATAAACTGCGAGATGCCCGTTTGGCTCAACAAATGGCTGCTGATGCCCGAGCGGTGGCGAAAGGAGAGATGGGTGTCAGCAATTTCAAGCGAAAATATGCCTCCCATCTAAATCTGCTGATAGACCCCAATCATCCTGACTTTGGTCCCGTGAACAATCAATTTGTTTTCATGGCTGGCCGAATTGAACATGGCCGAAAAGAATTTGCCAAACGCTGGATGTACGGCGGATTCGGAAGTACGAATTGGTATGAACATACGACCATCTGCGAACAATCCCATCATATCGCATATGAAAAAATAACGGAACAATACAAAGAAGGGAAATGGGGTGGAGGAAAACATCATATGAAGCCGGACCTCTATAATAGTGAATTTGTTATTTTCTTTGGTACCGGCGCTTTTGAAGCCAACTTTGGTCCGCCTTACTTAAGTAATATGGTAACCGAAGGTCTGGTTAGCGGTAAGATGAAATTTGTGGTTGTAGACCCGCGATTGTCAAAAACTGCAGCGAAAGCCTGGAAATGGCTGTCGGTAAAACCTGGCCAGGATGCGGCGCTGGCTTATGGGATGATCCGATGGCTATTGGATAAAGAAAAATATGATAAACGCTATTTAACCAATGCCAATAAAGCCGCAGCTCAGGCGGATAATGAAACCAGTTGGACCAATGCGGCTTATTTGGTACATCTGGAAGCGGATGGGCCGGGGAAATTGGTCCGGGCTTCCGAGATAGGGATTGGCGGGGAGCATCAGTTTGTGATAATTCATAACGGTCGACCTCGGGCGGTTGATCCCCACGATGAGAAGCATCCGGTGGAAGGCGACTTGTTCTTTAAGGGGAAATTAAAGGGAAAAGAAGTTGCCACGGCATTATCTCTCCTTGCGGATTATGCGCGTAAAAACACCTTTGAAGAATGGTGTGAGTTGGCTGGAGTGGATTCACGGGATGTGGATGAAGTTATGTGGGAATTCTCCCAACACGGAAAAAAAGCCACCGTGGAGTTGTATCGTGGGGCAGTACAACATACAAATGGATACTATAATGCCCAGGCCATCATTTCGATTAATTTGTTGATGGGTAACCCGGGCTGGAAAGGCGGGTTAACCAGCGGTGGTGGGCACTGGCATGAGGATGGAAGCAAAAAAGGTCAACCCTTTAATTTGAAAGCGGGATTGCATCCCGGAAAACTAACTCCCTTTGGTCATAAGTTGACCCGGGAAAAATCTCACTATGAAGAAAGCACCCTTTTTCGGGAAGCGGGATATCCTGCAAAACGCCCCTGGTTCCCCCATACCGGAAATAATTACCAGGAGATACTTCCCTCAGCGCAGGACGGTTACCCCTATCCTATCAAGGCGCTGTTCTTGCATAAAGGTACCCCTGCCATTTCAGTGCCCGGAGCGCACAAGAACATCGAAATCCTTACCAACCTGGAGGCTATCCCCCTGTTTTTTGCCTGTGACATTTTGGTGGGGGACACCTCAATGTATGCCGATTACATTTTCCCCGATACCACTGCATGGGAGCGATGGGGAACGCCCCATACCACCCCTGCTTATCCGGTAAAATCCTCAAAGGTTCGACAACCGGCAGTGGAACCACTGGTGGAAAAGGTCACAGTTTTCGGACATGAGATGCCGATTAATATGGAAGCAGTGATGTTGGCTATCGCCGAAAAG
>RFIL01000525.1 GCA_003695285.1 Calditrichota bacterium | reverse complement strand
ATCGCCAACTTCTCAGACAGTTTTCAGAGGAACTCATTTTTATTAAAAATAACACCGAGCTTTATCAAAAAATGGTTGAGATAATTCAGAAGGCCCTGGAGGTTGACTTTTGTCTGGCCATGGAAATACAAGGTAATAAAGGAGTTTTTATTGCCCATACCGGTGAATTGAAGATAGAGCAAAGTACGATACATATTTCGGATGAACTGAAGCATGCGCTGACCAGCCAGAGAATATTTTCCGGAGGAGATATTCAAACTCTACCCCTGCCTGCAGTCATCACCTCCGTGGAATTGTGTCTATCCTTATCGCGAGATGGTAAGTTACTCGGAGTGCTGTTAATGGGGAAAAGAAGAGAAAGGAACGGATTTCGTCAGGAAGATCTTGATTTATTGCAAATTCTGGCGGGACAGGCAGCTATTGCTATCGAGAACAATTTGTACATTGAGGAAAGTAAGAAATTGATTCAGAAGCTAACGGAAGCGGAGCTCCGTGAGCGATACGTTGCAGAACTGGAAGAAAAAAATCAAACTTTACAAAAGCTTTATAGAGAACTTCAGGATGCCCAAACTCAACTCATCCAGAGTGAAAAAATGGCCAGCCTGGGGCAATTGGTGGCCGGGGTTGCCCATGAGTTGAACAATCCAATAAGTTTTATTTATGCCAACATGAAGCAACTGCAGTCCTATATCGAAGCGATTGAAGCGTTGTTAAATCTGATTTCAGAATTTACCGACCGTAAGGTAACTATCGAGGAGTTTCATACTGCTTTTAACCGGTTGAATGAACAGTACGATTTGACGTTTATTCAGGAGGATATTAACAGCTTAATTTCTGAATCCATGGAGGGAAGCAAGCGGGTAAAAGAGGTGGTGCAAAATTTACGGAACTTCTCCCGTCTTGATGAGGCAGAATGGAAAACTGCCAATCTTCATGAGGGCCTGGATTCCACGTTAATGCTGCTGGCAAATGAGGTGAAAAATCGTATTACCGTGCATAAAGAGTATGGACAGATTCCGGAAATTTATTGCAACCCTGGTCAATTAAATCAGGTGTTTATGAATTTACTTTTGAACGCCTGTCAGGCGATTGAAAAGAAGGGCGATATCTGGATTCGTACTCGGAGCACCGGAAAACATGTAGAAATAGAAATTGAGGACAATGGAAAAGGAATGCCGGTTGAGATTCAGAACCGCATTTTCGATCCCTTCTTCACCACCAAACCGGTGGGAAGTGGGACCGGGCTTGGGCTCAGCATCAGTTACAAAATTATTGAACAGCATGGTGGGAGATTAACCTTCACCAGCACACCGGGAAAAGGAACCTGTTTTAAAATATCCCTCCCCATTCATGGAGTACAACCTCAAGATTAGGTATCATTTCACTTCATGTCTTGTCTATTTAATCGGATTTCCCTACATTTTTTAGAAGATGGAAAGGAAATCTCCATTGCCGAAAAAACCAATTCTTCAATTAATCAGTTATAGTGCTCTCGGGATCTTTGTCTTTTTTGTACCCATCCCCATCGGAGGGAAAACGTCCATTCCTTTAGATCATATCATTACATCCATCAGAGTTCATTTACCAACGCTCGCTAAATGGTATGCTTTTCTGATAGTGATTGGAGGGGGAGCGCTCACATTTGTCAATGGAGAATGGAAGAACAGCCCCACAACCATGACATTTGCTTTGATGAAACTTATAGGGGTGATAACCGCAACCATGTATGTTATTTCATGGGGGCCGGAGTTTCTGTTCGCTGCCGATCTTCTCCCGTTTTTGTTTGATAAACTGGTTATTCCGGTGGGATTGATTGTTCCAATAGGAGCAATTTTTCTGGCTTTTTTGGTTGATTATGGTTTACTGGAGTTTGTGGGGGTATTCATGCAACCAGTCATGAGGCCGTTCTGGAAGACTCCGGGCCGATCAGCAATCGATGCACTGGCTTCTTTTGTCGGCAGCTATTCCATTGGTCTTCTGATTACCAATCGTGTGTTTAAAGAGGGAAAATATTCGGTGAAAGAAGCGGCAATTATTGCTACAGGATTTTCGACTGTCTCTGCCACTTTTATGATTATTGTAGCAAAAACCTGTGGTTTGATGGAGATGTGGAATGTGTATTTCTGGAGTACCTTGTTGATTACCTTTGCAGTAACCGCCATCACGGTACGTATTCCTCCTTTACGGAATAAGCCTGCAGAGTATCTCGGACAACCGTCTCCGGAGTCGACTGACAGACGAGGAAACAAAGTTCAACAAGCTCTGGAGGCCGCTCTCAATACCCTTGAGAAAGCGCCTCCATTACCAGTAGCGCTTCGAGAAAATTTTCTGGACGGGATCCGCATGGCTATGAGTATATTGCCCACCATTATGTCAGTTGGGCTATTGGGATTGTTGCTGGCAAAATTTACTCCGGTCTTTACCTGGGTCGGATTTTTGTTCTATCCACTGGGGAAGCTATTAAACATACCTGACGCACTATTGCTCTCCAAAGCCGTCGCCACAGGAATCGCGGAAATGTTTTTGCCCGCCCTGATGGTCGTCGATGCCCCCTTAATTATCCGTTTTATTGTTGCCGTTACATCCGTAGCCAGTATTATTTTCTTCTCGGCCTCTGTTCCCTGCATCCTGTCTACTGAAATACCCATTACCGTAGCCGAACTGATTGTTATCTGGATGGAAAGAACTCTCTGCTCCATTTTGCTGTCAGCAGTAATTGCAAGGTTCTTGCTCTAAGAAAAGGTTTTATAAGGAAAGTAATTGTTCGGATGTTTTTTAGGGGAGGATGAATCTCATGGATGCAGCCATTATGGAATGGACTATGGATATCATGAGCTGGTCAAGGGGCTTCTTCAACCCATTTGCTTATCGCTCGAATGCATCCACCGGAAAATTTTTTTACCTTTTGTTACACCTCTGGCTTACTAACTGAAGAGCTTGTTCCTGAGAATATCAGAAATTGACAATCCAACCGACATCCTCTCGAGTGGAACTCAGCAAAGTCACCGAATCAGGGTTCCTGTTCAGCATCAACCACAGAGAGCACCAAAGGTAAAAATTGACGAAAGATATTACGATTCATGGTATTTACCCGGGAGTTGAATTGTTTTCTATATTTTACCCTGGTAGTGTCTAAATGAACCTGTTATAAATGCTTTGATTAATCTCTGTGTCCTCTGTGGTGAATCATTACTATATTTCCTCATAATCTCCCCTTTCCGGATATGAGGAACATTTTGATTATCCGGATGAGGAAGGGT
>RFIL01000015.1 GCA_003695285.1 Calditrichota bacterium | reverse complement strand
CCTCTCTGGTTCGTTATATGCATCTTTTTTAAGAAAGCACCTCAGAGGGAGACTATCCTATATTGGATAATTAGAAAATATTCTTTCTCTCTCCACCCTTCTGTTATAAATTTGAAGCGTCAATGTGATAAAACCGGGCGCGATAACCCGCTAATCTTTAAACCTTTTTCACAACATTTTCCATGAAGACAGAGAAACCTCCTTTCCACATTGCTGAAGTGGTGGTTCCCATCCCGGTGGATGAGCCATTTTCCTATCAAATCCCGGAAGAGTTTAAGGAAGTCATCCAACCGGGAAGCCAGGTCATTATTCCTTTCGGAGAACGTTATGAAGCCGGGATTGTGTTAAAAACCATTGAAACGGATGAACCTCCCTCATATCCCTTGAAACCCATCTATGATGTGGTCAGTGAAGAGACATTTGTAGAACCGGAGTTGTTGCAGGTCCTGGTCTGGATTGCTGGATATTATGTTTGCCATCTCGGGGAAGCTTTCCGACTGATTCATCCTTCGTTGAATGTTCACAAATCAAAACTGGAGATAAGGAAAACATCATCCACTCCTGCAGATAAATTGACTCCGGCATTACAGGAAGTATGGGACCTTTTACCTGAAGAGGAATGGGTCTCACTCAGAGAACTCGAAAAAGAACTTCAGCAAACCCGGTTGATGTATCGAATTGCCCGATTAAAATCTTTAAACTTACTGGAGAGCCGATATTCCTTTCCCAACAGAAAAAAAATATTTAAAACCATTGATTATTTCACACTAAATCCCCGAGATCGATGGTCACCGAAAGCAAAGAAAAAATATTCTTCCAATGGGTCACGTCAATTTCAAAGCGCCCGTGAGTTAATCGAATATTTATCACACACCGGAGAGACCTCCCGTTCCCAACTGGTTGAAAAAGGTTTCGGAGCTCATCTTATCCGTCGATTGGAGAGTGAACAGGTTCTTCGACGAATTACCAGGCAAATTGAGAGAACCCAGAGCAGCGGTTACGCTGAGAGTTCCACTGATTTCAACCTGTTCGAGGAGCAACAACAGTTTGTGGATATGGTTACTCCCTTTTTAGACCCGCCCCGTCACAAAGCCTTTTTACTGCATGGGATTACCGGTAGTGGGAAGACACAGATCTACATTGAGCTTATCCGTAAAGTACTCCAGCAGGGTCGCCAGGCGATTTTGCTCATTCCTGAGATTGTTCTGACCCCACAAACATTAGCCCGGTTCCATAATGAATTCGGAGAATCCGTGGCGGTGATACATAGCAGAATTTCACGGGCTGAGAAACTGGAGGTTTTGCAAAAGATAAGAGAAGACCGATTTAAGATTGTCATTGGCCCGCGTTCCGCCATTTTTGCTCCTTTTAAACACCTCGGGATTATCATCGTGGATGAGGAGCATGAATCCAGTTACAAACAGAGTGATGGAGTTCCCCATTATCACGCCCGGGATGTCGCACTCTATCGGGCATATGTGAACAATATTCCCATTGTACTCGGTTCAGCTACCCCCAGTTTTGAAAGCATGTATAACGCAAAAGAAGGCAAATACCAATACTACCATCTCCCTATCAGAATACATTCCCGGAATTTACCCCGTACTCAACTGGTCAACCTGAAAGAAGAGTGGCAACGCACCGGCATGTTCCCTATTTTTTCAGAAAATTTGCTATTGAAGCTGGAATCCCGTCTGGTTTGTCAGGAACAGGCCATCTTATTACAGAATCGTCGGGGCTTTGCTCCCTTTTTGCAATGTCGGGATTGTGGTTTCGTACTAAAGTGTCCCCAGTGTGAGGTTACCCTTACCTATCACATTTCAGGAAAGAATATGAGGTGTCATTATTGCGGGCACAATGAACCTGCACCGGATAATTGTCCTCAGTGTAAGGGGTTGGACATTCTGTATAAAGGGGTTGGAACTCAAAAAATTGAGGAAGAAGCACAGGAACGGTTTCCTCATGCTCGATTAATTCGAATGGACCAGGATACCACGCGCAGAAAGGATGACCATGCCCGACTTCTGGAAAAGTTTAGAAATGGCGAGGCGGATTTTCTTCTCGGGACCAAAATGATTGCCAAAGGGTTGGATTTTGAGAAAGTCACTCTGGTGGGTATTTTAAATGCCGATGAAGGCTTACATTTTCCGGATTTCCGGGCAGCGGAAAAGGTATTTCAACTTCTGGTTCAAGCTGCCGGTAGAGCGGGCAGGGGAGCTCAAAGTGGGGAAGTGGTTATCCAGACATTTGATCCCTCTCATTATATCTTTAAATTTTTAATGACCCATGACTATGAGGGATTTTATGAACGAGAGCTGGCCACCCGGGAGACCCTGGGCTATCCCCCTTTCTCTCGACTCTGTTTAATCCGTATCAGCGGTGATACTGAAGATCAGGTAATGTTTTATGCCCAACAGCTGTCTCGCTACCTGTGGAAAGCCAATTCCCAAAAGAATTTTCGGATTCTGGGACCTGCTCCTGCCCCACTGGTAAAACTGAAAAACAAATACCGATATCAAATCCTGATCAAACAACCAAAGAATATAGACCCTTCCATGAAACAGGTAAGACATTTATTGAAAGAAGGGATATATAAACATCCGGAGATAAAAAAATGGCCGGTGGAAATCAACATCGATGTGGACCCCATTGAAATTCTATAGCAGCTCTTTAGCATCAACTTCAGAGTATATTGGTTGACAGAGGAAGGAAGATAAAAGACACCCCCCTACCCTGATAGTAGGCTTAGAAGTTAGATTTCACATTTTACCCTGAAGAGCAAAACGAACCGGATATCCGGGTCTAACCTTTTTCTTGAGGTTTCTGTGGCGAACAGATACAATTTTTCTTCCACAGGATATGGATTGTAGAT
>RFIL01000093.1 GCA_003695285.1 Calditrichota bacterium | reverse complement strand
TTCTCCCTGTACAAATTCATCTACAGTAATACCTAAAAAATATAATAATTCGAAAAAATAGTATTTACCAAAAGTGCCCTATTTTGTTGAATATTTAAAACTTACCACATCTAAATAAGTTTAATATATTAAACTTATTCTTTATAAAAAAAATTTTTTTCTATTGAAAAATCCGAAAAAGCCGTTTATATTTTGGCGCTTTTTTACGAAGTTTGTTTATAATGTTAAACGGATTGTTTATAATGGAAATGAAAATAGGTCCCAAAATCCGTCGATTGCGCAAGCTAAGAGGATTGACCATAGAAGAGCTGGCCAATAGTGCGAATCTAACCAAGGGCTTCATCTCGCAATTGGAAAGAGATAAGACAGTGCCTTCTGTGGCAACCCTCAAGCAAGTGGTGGATGTTTTGGGTATTGATCTGGCAACCTTCTTTAGCGATCTGGAAGAAAGAGAAAAGAATATTTATAATAAAAATGATCGTCAGGAAGAGACCACAACTAAAGAATATAAGATTGAGAGCCTTGTACCCAAGACGCGATATCTGGAAATGGAACCACAATTGATCACACTGGCTCCTCTGGCAGTTTTTGAGCAGCAGTACTGGGAGGATGAGGGGTTTGGTTTTGTTGTTAAGGGTAGGGTAGAGCTCACGATTGGTAAGGAACACCGCACCCTGGGTCGCGGAGGTTGTTTTTATGTCTTTTTTGATACTCCTTTGAAAATTAAAAATTTAACTAAAAAGTCCGCAGAGATTCTGTTAGTCAATTATTAAAAGAGGAGGAACCGCACGTGAGAGCATTAGGGCGTCATATTCTGGCTGAGTTTTATGATTGTGATCCGCAAATTTTGAACGATTCTGAAATGATAGAAATGTATATGAAACATGCCGCCATTGAATGCGGAGCCACCATCGTAAGCAGCACTTTCCACACATTTAACCCTCACGGTGTTAGTGGTGTAGTAGTGATTGCCGAGTCACATCTGGCCATCCATACCTGGCCGGAATACGGTTATGCTGCCGTGGATGTTTTCACCTGTGGCGAAACCGTTGATCCGGCGATTGCAGTGGAAATCCTCCAACGAACCTTAAAAGCAACCAAGGTGGAATCGGTTGAAATCAATCGGGGGGAATTGGAAGGGAAAGGGGTGTTACATCACAAACCCAAGATGACTGGCGAACATACTTGACTGACCGGGGAGGGATTCTCCAATTCGAATCTCCAATATGTTCCCTATTCGCTAAGCAATGTCTTATATCTGAACAAAAAAACACAGGGCAGATACATGAATTAATATGTATGCTGCCCTGTAGTATCTCTTTTATCAATACTCGTAATTCACACCAACACTTAATTTCCCTTAACCATCTGTCTCAGTACCGTCTGTAAGATCCCGCCATTTTGATAATATTCTACTTCTACCGGGGTATCCAGTCTGACAATCACATTAAAAGAGGTCTGGATTCCATCTTCAGAGATTGCCTGAACCGGAATCTCTTTCCCGGGGGTGAGATCATGGGAAATTTCTTCGATGTCGAACACTTCCCTGCCTGTTAAGCCTAATGAGGCAGCATTATCTCCGGGGAGAAATTGCAAGGGAAGGACTCCCATCCCGATTAAATTGCTTCTATGAATACGCTCGAAACTTTCAGCTATCACGGCTTTTACACCAAGCAATGCCGTCCCTTTTGCCGCCCAATCTCGACTACTTCCTGTACCATATTCTTTCCCTGCTATCACGATGAGGGGAGTCCCATCTTGTTGATAGCGCATCGCAGCATCATAAATAAACATCTGCTCCCCGGTGGGAAAGTAGATCGTATATCCTCCCTCTACACCGGATAAAAGCAGATTCTTGATGCGGATATTGCCAAAAGTTCCGCGCATCATAACCTCATGATTCCCCCGCCGGGATCCAAAAGAATTAAAATCCTTAGGCTCAACACCATGTTCTATCAAATATTTCCCGGCAGGACTATCAATAGGAATTGCACCGGCAGGGGAGATGTGGTCGGTAGTCACTGAATCGCCCAATAATGCCAGCACCCGTGCCTTTCGTATATTCTTCACTTTCGGAACTTCCAGGTCCATCGACTCAAAGAAGGGGGGTTTTTTAATGTAAGTGGATTTTCCATCCCATTGGTACAGTTCACTCTTTCCATCGCTTAAAGAGCGCCAGTTTTCATCCCCTTCATAAACATGGCTGTATTTTTCCTTGAACAAGTCCGGTGTGATAAATTTTTGAACAGCGGTTTGAATTTCTTCTTCACTGGGCCAGATATCTTTAAGATAGATGGCTTCGCCCTGTGAATTGTATCCCAGTGGCTCTTTTGTTAAATCAATATCAACACGTCCGGCCAGTGCGTAGGCTACAACCAACGGGGGAGAGGCTAAATAGTTAGCCCGAACCAGGGGATGAATCCGACCTTCAAAATTTCGGTTACCACTTAATACCGCAGCAGCTACTAGGTCAGCTTCTTTTATCGCATTACCAATTTCCTCCCGTAATGGCCCACTATTACCGATACAGGTCGTGCATCCAAATCCCACCAGATAAAACCCCTGAGCTTCCAGAGCTTCCAGGAGGCCGGCACGTTTTAAGTATTCCGGAACTACCTGAGAACCGGGTGCCAGACTGGTTTTGACCCAGGGCTTGCTTTTCAATCCTTTTTCCAAAGCCTTTTTCGCCAGCAACCCGGCACTGATTAATACCGAAGGATTGGAGGTGTTGGTACAACTGGTGATGGCAGCAATAACAACTGAACCGTGCTGGAG
The DNA here is from genome assembly GCA_003695285.1 of Calditrichota bacterium. Taxonomy (GTDB): domain Bacteria; phylum Calditrichota; class Calditrichia; order RBG-13-44-9; family J075; genus J075. The sequence continues at coordinate 2,900 of RFIL01000093.1, read as the reverse complement.
TGTAAAAGTTTCCCCATCCATGGTTACTTCAATGGTTTTGTCACGAGGGGAAGAGACCTGGGGAGCAAATAGCTGTTCCATGGCCTGTTCAAAGGAAGGTGCCATATTGCTAAGAGTAATTCTATCCTGTGGGCGTTTAGGTCCGGCTAAACTCGGCTCGACTGTACCTAAATCCAATTCCAGAGTGTCAGTATATTCCGGATCCGGGGTGTCATCGGTTCGGAAACATCCCTGGGCTTTGGCATAAGCCTCCACTAGGGCTATCTGCTCTTCATCGCGACCGGTAAGACGCAAATAGTCGAGGGTCATATTATCAATCGGGAAAAATCCCATGGTCGCCCCATATTCAGGTGCCATATTAGCGATGGTGGCCCGGTCAGGTAATGAGATATTACTCAAGCCATCCCCATAAAACTCCACAAACTTTCCAACCACTCCTTTTTCTCGCAGCATTTGTGTAACGGTTAAAACCAGATCGGTAGCTGTGGTTCCGGGAGCTAATTTTCCGGTAAGTTTGAATCCAATAACTTCCGGTAACAACATATAATAGGGTTGACCCAGCATGACCGCTTCCGCTTCAATACCACCGACTCCCCAGCCTAAAACGCTCAAACCATTGATCATCGTTGTATGGGAGTCAGTGCCCACCAGGGTATCCGGATAGGCGATCATTTTGCCATTCACCTGAGAGGTCATGACCACATTTGCCAGAAATTCCAGATTAACCTGATGAACTATTCCGGTGCCAGGTGGAACAACGGTAAAATTTTGAAAACTTCCCTGGGCCCATCGCATCACTGCATAGCGTTCTTTATTGCGCTCAAATTCTTTCTGGGTATTAATTTTAAAGGCATTAGGGGTTCCATAAGCATCCACCTGAACAGAGTGATCAATCACCAAATCAGCCCTCACAATGGGATTGATCCGTGCAGGATCTCCATTCATCTCTTTCATGGCATCGCGCATCGCAGCCAAATCTACCACCGCCGGAACGCCGGTAAAATCCTGCAATACGACCCTTGCAGGCATGTAAGGGATTTCTTTAGCAGCTACCTGGCGAGCGTTATAGTTCAGGATAGTGTTTACATCATCGGCAGTTACCAGACGACCATCTTCATTACGAAGCGCATTCTCTAATAATACGCGGATAGAAAAAGGCATTTTAGAAAGTGAAAATTTCCCCTGGGCATCCAATTTCACCAGATTAAAATAATAATAGTCTCGGCCCGCTACTGTTAGCGTATCCAGTGCCTCGAAGCTGTTTTTGAAAGTAGCCATTCTGAAATCTCCTTTTGTAGTTTTTTGCGCTCAAAGTTAATAAACTTTCTAAGAAAATAAAATTTGAAATTTATGCAGTACTGGAGGAGGCCCTTGCTGGAAAGCCCATCAGTGATTGTTTACAGGGATGAGTTTTTTACGAAGAGGAGCTGTTTACTATTCTTAATCAATGAGAATGAAAACTCATGATTTATCAATAGCATTTCTGAAAGTGCGCAACAAAATCAGGTCCTCTCGATAGGCTTCTAATCCACCAGGAATTTCCAGTATCATGGGTAAATGATTTACCCGGGAATTGTTGAGCAGCGTTTCAAAACCTTCCTTACCAATAAAGCCTTCCCCAATCCGTGCATGGCGATCTTTTCGACTACCCAGCTCATGCCGGGAATCGTTCAAATGAAATAACTTCAACTTGGACAATCCTATGACCTCATCAAAGCGGTCTAAGGTTTGCTCCCAGGCTTCTTTAGAGCGAATATCATACCCCGCCGCGAAGATATGGCAGGTATCTATGCAGACCCCCACGTGAGGCTCTATCCCTGAGGAATCGATCATATCCCGGATTTGCTCAAATGTATAACCGAGATTGGTACCCTGACCAGCCGTTGTTTCCAGGATAATCATAATGTTATCATCCCCTGCCATCTCCCAGCATTGTTTAAGACTCTCACCAATTTGCTTTATTCCAAAAGATTCTCCTTCTCCGAGATGTGAGCCAGGGTGAGTCAATACGTAGGGAATTTTTAACGTAATCCCGCGCTGAAGTTCATCAGCAAAAGCCTGAATTGATTTTTCCAGGATATCCTTTTTCGGGCTGGCAAGATTGATCAGGTAGGAATCATGAATAACCACGGGGTGAATCCCGGTTTCTTCTCTTTCTTTAAAATATGTTTCTAATTCTTCTTCCGAATAAGGTTTCCCCAGCCATTGTCGCTGGTTTTTGGAAAATATCTGTACAACATCAGCCTCAATTTCCACTCCCTGCCTGATGGCCGTAAAGACTCCTCCGGCAATTGAGGTATGAGCCCCGAGGGGTGGTCTTTTCCCGGTTATCTTTCCAATTTCACCCATGATATTCTCCGATGCTAATTTGGTCTTTCACATCGTTGAATTTAGTATCCTTTTCCCAAAAAGGACAGGAGTATTTGAATTCCCAAATATTCAGGAATGGCTTAAAAGAGTCTTTCGAGCCTCCAGGAGAAAAGCATTTATCGGAATCATTTATTTATTTTAATAAAGGGATACAGTAATCGAGGGATTAATCCCCTGGGGAATTTATCCATATCGTCAAAACCCAGTTTCTCCGGTGCCAGAGGAGCGTCTTTTCCTTCCGGCATATAAGCAGTACCAAATAACCAATCCCAGATGCTAAAGACGATAGCAAAATTTTTCCCATGTTGGCCTCTTAATATCACATCATGGTGCCAAACGTGCATTCCTGGAGAATTGAAGATATAACGGAGGGGCCCCCAGGAGATATTAAGGTTGGAATGGTTTAAATGACCGATTAATGTGGAAAAAATCGCGATCCAGAGAATGACATCTCCATTTACCCCCAGAACAATTAAGGGGAAGTAGCTGATACTTTTATAAACGACAATTTCCATCCAGTGGAAACGCAT
>RFIL01000524.1 GCA_003695285.1 Calditrichota bacterium | reverse complement strand
GGAACCAGGTAGAATCCTCATTTTAAGGGAAACCCGGTACAGGTAAATTGTATTCATTATAGAGGATTATATTTTAGGTGAGGTATGATAGCCAAAGACGGTTTAGGAATTGTTGTCATCACACTGGTTTTATTTGTAATATCTTTTTTTATCTGGCGATGGAATCAACACCCCTTTTTCCTGGGGATAATGGTGCTGTTTGGTATTCTTTCACTCTTTAATTTATATTTTTTTCGGGATCCGGATCGCGTGGCTCCCCAGAACCCACTGGCGGTCGTTTCTCCCGCTGATGGTAAAATTGTTCAAATTACCAATATTGAAGAGCCAGAATATTTTCAGAAAAAAGTTCAACGGATCAGTATTTTTCTATCGGTTTTCAATGTGCATGTGAACCGTTCGCCGATAACCGGCAAGGTGGATTATTTTGCCTATCACACGGGACGTTTTTTAGCGGCCTTTAAAGAGAAAGCTTCTCTGGAGAATGAACAGACGGCTATCGGGATGGTCGATGATATGGGACATCGAGTCTTTTTCAAACAAATTGCCGGAATTATTGCTCGCCGAATTGTCTGCCATGTTCGGGAAGGACAAAGAAGGGTAGTGGGTGAACGTATCGGGATGATTCGTTACGGGAGCAGGGTTGATGTTTTTCTACCATTTGAGGCAAAAATAATGGTGAAAATTGGGGATAAGGTGAAGGCTGGAGAAACTATCTTAGCCACATTCCCGGAACCGGGGAAAGAAGATGCTGCCCATGAGACCATTCTGGAGGTTCCGAAAACTGAGATTAGTGAATAAGTTCTGGATTTATTTGATATGATTTCTCAGAAGGATTATGTAATTTAAACAGTCACCTGAAAAAAGGATATCGCCTTGAGAGTCGCACCTGGTATTGTTCCCGGTTTTTTTACCATGGCAAATATGTTTTGCGGATATTATGCAACCTTACAGGCTGCCAAAGGACAGTTTATTACCGCCACCTGGCTGATTTTTGCTGCAGCTGTTTTAGATGCTCTCGATGGCAAGTTAGCCCGGTTGACCGGCACCGCCTCCAAATTCGGGGTTCAGTATGATTCTTTAGCGGATGTGGTGTCCTTTGGTCTGGCTCCTTCGGCTCTGGCTTATTTTGTCTTCTTTCACCAATGGGGAGCTGTGGGGTTATTCCTCAGTTTTACCCCACTTGTATTTGGGTCTGTACGATTAGCACGGTTCAATGTGCGTCTGAAAGGATTTGATAAAGAATATTTCGAAGGATTGCCCATCCCTGCTGCGGCATTGGCTCTATCTACGTTTGTGATGTTTAATTTTGAATACTGGCATCTTCTACGATGGTCGAAAGTCTTTCTATCCCTGATGCTCCTGGTATCTATTCTGATGATTTCTTCCATCCGTTATGAAAAAATGCCCAACTTCACCTTAAAAAGCGACCGAAAAGAACGCATCAAAATTCTATTACTGATCATTGGCTCGCTGCTCATCATTATATTTCCCTATAAAGCATTGTTTCCGCTGGCTCTCATTTATGTGTTTTCCGGACCGGGCTATGTGGTCTGGAAACTGTTTAATCAACCCACAGAAAATTCTACACCTGCTCCAAAGGATGATTAGTATGAAAGTGGCTGTCAAAGTTCGACTGAAAAAAAGCATTTTAGATCCTCAGGGAAAGACGGTTCACAATGCTTTGTTACATTTAGGATTCCATGACATCAAAGATGTACGAATTGGTAAATTAATAGAACTGACGATAGATGATTCAAAATCCCGTGATGAAGTTTTACAAATGGTAGAGGAAGCCAGTCATAGTTTGCTGGCCAATCCTGTCATCGAGGATTTTGAAATCGAAGTTGAAGAGGAAGACCAGTGAAAAGTGCTGTTATCGTTTTTCCGGGGTCTAACTGTGATCATGATATGTTTTATGCCCTCCAGGTCATGGGGATGGACGTAGAGTTTGTCTGGCACAAAGAGAAGCGTCTGGATAATTATGATCTGGTTGTGCTACCCGGGGGATTTTCCTATGGGGATTACCTTAGAGCCGGGGCAATTGCACGCTTTTCACCGATCATGCCGGCAATTGTGGAATTTGCTCGGAATGGTGGGGCAGTTCTGGGAATCTGCAATGGATTTCAAGTACTGGTAGAATCTCATCTGCTGCCGGGAGCATTGTTACGCAATGAGGGTTTGCGCTTTCGTTGCCAATGGGTCTATCTGAAAGTGGAAAATTCTAATACCATTTTTACGTCACAAGCTCCTAATACACGCCCTTTGAAAATTCCTATTGCTCATGGGGAAGGTCGCTATTTCATTGATGAAGCCGGTCTACAGCAGCTTATCCGGAATCAGCAGATTGTTTTTCGCTATGCTAATGCAGAAAATGAAGTGGTGGCTAGTGCCAATCCCAATGGCTCCCTCTACAATATTGCAGGGATTATCAACGAAAATGGAAATGTCCTGGGGATGATGCCTCATCCGGAACGCGCCATTGAGCTTTTGCTGGGTTCCGATGATGGTCGATACATCTTTGAATCCTTGATTGCCTCATCGAAAGAGAAAAAAAATGTACACTCAGTAGTTGATGGATAAGGGGATATATCATGCAAAAAAAACGTAGTCTTGGATACTATCTGTTTATTATCATACTGGGAGGAGTTGTTGGTAGTGTATTAGGTGATGCTCTGGGGCAGTTATTACCCATGGGAGTGGTCAGAAAATTCTTCCTGAACTCAGTAGGGTTCAAAATTGACCCCACGACTGTCCATTTGAGCATTTTATCCATCACGTTTGGGATAGGGGTTAAAATTAATGTGATGGGTGTGGTTGGTATTTTTCTGATTTCCTATTTTTTAAGGTGGATGGATTAAGGTAACGGAATTCTTAAAAAAGACATATTTTTACTATACATTTATTGAATTTAATTAGTAAGTTATTTACAGTTATCGTTTTTTGTGTGATGGGTATAATTCAGTGTTCGACACGGCTGGTATCCATGTGGCACTGAATTACCACAATAAGATAAGATATACTTTCTTGAGGAGGTCAATTATGTTTGGTTTATCACCATGGGAACTCATGATTGTTTTTCTGCTGATCATCCTGCTGTTTGGTGCAAAGCGATTACCGGAGCTGGCTCGTTCACTCGGGAAATCGATTAAAGAATTTAAAAATGCTACCCAGGGATTAGCGGATGAATTTAACATTGACAATCCGCCCCAACAACCATCTCAGGCGGTTCCCCCGAAAAGCGAGACCGGTGAGCAATCATCCAGTCAACAATCTTCTACTACCGAGTCTAAATAAGATTTGTGTATATTAGCTAGTTATACTTTCTATCCAATCGTGTGAGCGAGCTTATCCAACGATTCAGGAGAACTATTGATGTTGTCAGCAATAGACCGTCACCGGCAATATCTTGCCGGTGATTTTAATTTAACCGATTCTATTGAAGAATACTTATCCACGATAGAAAATAAAGCTTCCTTAAATGCCTTTATTGAGGTATATGCAGAAGAAGCCCGAGTACGTGCCCGGGAACTGGATCAAAAAAGGGATGCAGGGGAGAACCTGGGGAAGCTGGCGGGTGTCATCGTGGCAGTGAAGGACAACATCTGTATAAAAGATAAACGGGTGACCTGTGCCTCACGGATGCTGGAAAATTATATCTCACCGTTTCATGCAACAGTGATTGAAAAAATTCTGAAAGAAGATGGCTTAATTATTGGCAAAACCAATTTAGATGAATTTGCCATGGGGTCATCTACGGAGAATACCTACTTCGGTGTCGCTCATAACCCACATCAATCAGAACATGTGGCTGGTGGTTCCAGCGGAGGGTCTGCCATTGCCG
>RFIL01000523.1 GCA_003695285.1 Calditrichota bacterium | reverse complement strand
TAGAAGATTTGAAAGATGGTTTTATCCCACCCCTTTTGCTGAAAATGTTCCAGATACTGTCCGGCGATCGTTTTAAAGGTTTCTTCAAACTCTCGCAAATCAGGATGCACCCCCGGACTTTCCGGGATGATACTCTTATAAGGCCGAAAATCAAATTGCTTCTCCGGTTTGCTTTCACACAGATAGGGATAGTTGATATTGAAGGGTAATAAAAAATGAAGCGGTGCTGATCCAAATTTGCTTAATTTGCCCTCCAGGATAGGGCCAAAATAATCATCCCATTCCAGGAAACTGGTAATGTGGGCTGTCCTCCCCCTGCCGGCTATCGGATAGGCATGGGTAGGATTTCCCCGTTGACTGCGGTACGGAAGAGCATTAACAAAACATCGATGGTCCAGAGCCAGTTGATAAACCTGATAGTCAATGGTTTTTGCCTCGCGTGAAACGAAACGGGCTGGCTTACCCAGACCATCCCCATTTATCCGGGAATTTAAACCAAATCCACGGTGCGGCATCCCGTAAGATAAAAACTCAAAAGCAAAATGAGGCTGAGCGGGGAGAGAGAAATCAAAAACGGTGAGTGCAACCGAAAGCCGTGTGACCATTCCCTCTCTGTTGTAAATTTCCACCTTCCCCTGATAGGATCCTGCAGGCACATTCTCAGGAATCCAGACTTCCATCAGCATCACCCCCACCTTGTTCTCCGGATGGGGAATGCCTTTGATATCCAGGGGAATATCAAAGCTGCGGATACCATTGACCGAACCATCCAGTGGAATGACCAGATCGGGCAACAACCCAAACTCTTCATGCTGAACCCAGGCAACCACACTGAAGCGGATACGATTTTTCGGGATTGTGTCGGGTCCGATTAAGGAAGTGGAGGTGGCATAAAATCCCTCTCCACTCATCGGCATAACCACCTGCACAGCAACTTCCTCATTCCGTGCCCCATAAAGGGAGATGGTCTGAGTGGCGGCATCCCAGTGATGATTGGATACTTTTAGATTTCCGAAATCTCCGCCTTTAAGTTCCTGAGCGCTTCCATCCGGACGTATGGCATATACATCGCTGACCACAAACACTCCCTGAGAATGTGCTGTCGCTAGGAACAGTACTGTCAAGACTATCACAAAAAGGAAATTCCCCATCCTCCACACCTCTTTCATCATCTTTTCATGCCTCACGCTTCACGTTTTACGTTACACGCTTCACCTTTTATTTCCAGAATTTAACCATCCTCTCCCTCAACTATCCCTTATCGATCAAAAAAAATTATATCAGTTTTTTTACCGGTAACATTGCTATATTTTTGGCACTCAAAAAAACTGGCAAAAAATTACTTAACAATAAAGAGAGTTAATAAAGGAGGAATCATCGAGATGGAATATTACCGATATGGTCGCTCATTGGTACCGGCAGGAGGAGTATTTGATGACGCGGAAAGTGCGCTGGAATTCTGTAATGACGTCGAACAGGAAGTACTTTTGGAGCAGATACAAAATTTAAGTTTCACCCTTGATGATGAAGGGCTCTTGCTGGTGTTGCTGAACAACAAACGGCATTTCATCTCACATTCAGCTTTGAAAGACCTTTGCAAACTCCTGAAAGTCCCTGCCAGCTATATCAATAAATTCCCCGGAAGACATCTGGTTCTGGAGAATTTAAATAACAACCCCTATCTTATTGACAACAGCGATCCCATCAAGCTGGTTTTGTGGAAGGGGGAAGAATTTCCAGTCATTACCGGGGTTTTACCGGGAAATGATCCGGCGATGCCCTTCAATGAATATTTAAGCTTGTTAATCGATGAAGATGTATTCGAACGAGAAGAAACCAGTCTGGAACAGATAGCGGTTACCGGTGAAGAGATGGTTCTGTATTTTCAGTTACCTCAGGAGATTACCCGGGAGGGATTTCATTTTAAAGGAGGCTATGCCATCCATTATTCCGCCACACGTGCTGTGGATGCGGAAATCCATCCGTTTTTGAACATGACCATTGTAGCCCCCACCGGTGAACCCTTTGACTTTGATTACGAAAGCCCACGTAAACAACACATTGTCAAACGACGGAAAGAAGATTTTTTGAACAAATTTCTGGAACTGAGCCAGTTCTACAAAGGAGAAGATTTGGGTTCCAGCTATGAAGAGGCAATAAAATTCGGAACAGTTGCCCGAAGCATGGATTCCGTAAAGTATTCTCTGCTAAAATTTTTCAAATCCAAAGCCATGTCCATCTACAATTACAGCGGAGTTAAGGTGGAAGGGAATGCCGTGGCGGAAGAGATTATCCCGGAATACAATGAGTTCTTCTTCGAAAACAAAGAGAACTTAAAAGAAATGGAAACCTATGCTGCCAATAATTTACAGGTCCATTTCTATCTGCCGGTCTATTTTAACCGGATTTTCACCTTCCAACCGAGCATCGAAAATCCCTATTTTCTGATTCGCTATCGGAAGGCGATTGGAGTGGCCTTAACCCGGGTTCTGGATGAAATTGGTGATTTGATGGTGGAATCCGAACCTCAGGGAGAAGAGCAGGAATAATTTACCCTTATCTTAGCATTGATTTTTTCCGGGGAGGGAGGAAAGATCAAAGATTAAAGATCAAAAAGGGAAAAAATTCCGTTTTACGTTTCCCCGAAAGGGGCGGGCACGCATCACGAAACACGTAACACGAAACACGCATCACGGAATATAAAATTCTGTCCAATTAATGAATGCGTTTCCTTAGATTATTTCCGGTATTTTACGAGGGGTCTTCGAAGATATAGCTGAGACCGGGCAG
>RFIL01000092.1 GCA_003695285.1 Calditrichota bacterium | reverse complement strand
TCGTATTGACGATTATGCGTTTTATAGTATAGTATTAACAGGTGACATAAGACCGATTATATTTTTTACATGATAAAAAAGAAAATACTTGAAATGAAAAAAAAATACCATATAAATTTGTTAATTTCAGAATTGGAAAAGAAAGGAGGTTCCCATGGGAAGAAAGAAAAAATTACCCAAAGAGGAAGAAAATGAATGGCAAGAGCCTGAAGCAGATATGGATGAATTGGAGGATGAAGATTTATTAGATGATGAGTTTGCTGATGAAGAAGATATTGAAGAGGATTTTGAAGAAGTCGAGGAGATAGAAGCAAAAATTCAGAGTGGAGAATCTATAGGTCCTACGCCTTCGGAAGTTTCATTGCTTCTGAAAAATCAGGTTGTCTATTCCTGTCCTCGTTGTCGTAAAATTTATTTCCGTAACAAATGGATTAAAGATACAGTAACGGATATCTATACTCTCAGAACAGAATATGCATACTGTAATAACTGTCTTGGAAAGACCGCCAGTGACTTTGTAGGGGTCATCGAAATTTATGATAAGGAACTGGAAGCGCGTAAAGATTCATTTGTTAAATTAGCGAAAAATGTTGAATCGAGATTAGAGAATAGACAACCCTTTGAGAAGATCATTAAAACCATGGAACAAAATGGGGTCATGTATATTTTCTGTAACACCACGCGTCTGGCGGTGGAAATAGCCAAGGCGATTCGATATGAGTATCATGGAGCAATTCAGTATGAATGGTTTGAGAGAAATCAATTTGTACGGGCCAAATGGTTTTCTGAAATCCAAAATCGGGAATATTTCAAAAATAAAATTCGAGCTGCGAAAGAGCGACGATTGGGTATGTTCTCGTTTGAAGATGATATTTAAAATTGATTTCCTTCCGGAACAAAAATGGGAACCTTTTATCACAAACCCGCATTTGCGGGTTTTTTATTTTTAAGAAATCCTATATATTGATTATATTATGCTGCTTTGTTAATTTTGTGTGACCAAACAGAATAGGTGGAAAGAGAAGAATTGGAGTAAACTCACCTGTGAAGATTGGAGTATCCAAGAGATCCAAGGAGTTGAACTGACAAACGAGATGAGCGATGGAATCTTCCAGATACGATGTGACCTACCAAAAATTACTGAATATTTTAGAACAAAAGCGGGCGGGTTTCATTCTGCTACTGGATCCGGATAATCTTTCCCTGGAACGTGCCCGGGAAAATGTTTCCAGAGCCCTGGAAGCCGGAGTGGACGTGTTTTTAGTGGGTGGGAGTTTTTTACTGGATAAGAATTTCAATGAAGTTGTTAAAACGGTCAAAGAGAATGCCGGAGACTGTCCGGTGATAATATTTCCGGGGAGTCTTTATCAAATTTCCCCTCATGCGGATGCATTATTATTTTTGAGCCTTATCAGTGGTCGAAATCCCGAGCATTTAATTGGCAATCAAGCGATGGCGGCTCCCATTTTATGGCGAATGAAATTAGAAGCCATTTCTTGTGGGTATATGTTGATAGAATCCGGGAGTCTAACTTCTGCTCAATATGTGAGCAATTCCAATCCCATCCCACGGAATAAGCCCGGGATTGCCCTGGCCCATGCCCTTGCAGCTCAATATTTAGGAATGAAGACAATTTATCTGGAAGCCGGAAGTGGTGCCCGTCAGACGGTGCCGGTGGAGATGATTCGAACGATAAGCGAAACAGTTGAAATCCCCTTGCTGGTGGGCGGGGGCATTCGAACTCCAGAAGAGGCCGCGAAAAAGGTGGAAGCCGGAGCAGATTTTGTGGTAATTGGCAATTTTTTTGAAGAACAGCAAAATTATTCCTTAATGCAAGAATTTGCTAAAGCAATTCACCAAAAGTAAGGTTTATATCAGATGCCGTTTGATATTAGAAAAACAATAGAAACGCAGATAAATGAACACCTTGAAGTGCAACAAAAGGTATTGGATTCCTTAGCCTCACCAATTGAGGAATGCGCACAGAAATGGATTGAAACTCTGAGACAAGGTTGTAAGCTGCTATTTTGTGGGAATGGGGGGAGCGCTGCGGATTCCCAACACCTGGCAGCAGAGTTGGTGGTCAGACTTCGAGGGAGCTTTGAACGTCCGGCAATTCCGGCAATGGCTTTAACCGTTGACACATCCATTCTCACCGCAGGTGGAAATGATTATGGCTTTGAAAGAGTGTTTGCCCGCCAGGTAGAAGCTCTGGGTAAAGCGGGGGACCTGCTGGTCGCCCTGAGTACCAGTGGAAATTCTTCAAATGTTATTGCGGCAGTGGAACAAGCACACAAACAAGAACTATATACCGTAGGCTTTTTAGGCGGAGATGGGGGGAAATTGGGAAAGATGGTTGACTTGCCTTTAATCGTCCCTTCTACCAATACCGCACGAATCCAGGAAGCACATATCCTAATTGGACATATTCTTTGTTTGCTGCTGGAGACCGAACTATACTCTACATCAAGTGAGTAAAAGAGACGAGCACATTTTGCAAAACAGCGTTTTCAAGAAAGAACAAATTTCCCAAATCCTTCTGTTGCTTCAATCTCCCACTATAAACGTTCTCCAGATTATTGATAAATCCTTCCCCGGAGGTGGACAGAAACACGTCTGCTGGCTAAGTAGAGAGTTGTCGCGCTATCCCTTTCTTCGGGTTATGATAGCAACTTCTCCGGGAGGGGAGATGTGGAAGGAGTTTCAGAAAGTTGCCGAGCGGGTATTTCCCACAGCGATGAGTTCTCTGGTGTCCCCCCTGGCACTGGTTCGTCTGATTAACATCCTGAGTAAAAATGAAATTCATGTGGTGCATACACACGGAGGTGTGGCGGGTTTATGGGGTAGAATAGCTGCCTGGTTAACCGGGATACCGGTGGTCGTTCATACGCTCCATGGGGTTCATTACGTACATTATCAAAATCCGATTACCAGAGGGATGGGTATATTTTTGGAAAGATTACTCAGCAAAATAACGTTTAAAATAATTTTTGTAAGTGATTCCAACAAACAGCTGGCAGATAGATTGCGTCTGGTTCCACCGGAGAAAGCCATCGTGATAAAAAATGCGGTAGAAATTCCCCCTTCAATAAACGGGGTATCCAATATTCCGTCGGATTTTCTGAGCTATATAGAGAAGAAAGGAACGGATAAAATATATATTGGTTGTATTGCCAGATTTGATCCGGTAAAAGGCCATGAATTTCTGATAAAAGCATTTTCGCAACTTACCCCCCGATATCCGCAGATAGAATTATTTTTGGTGGGAGATGGAAAAGAAGAAGAACACATCCGGGCATTGACTAAAAAATTGGGGTTAATGGAACGGGTTCATTTTCTGGGATATCAACAAAATATTTATCCCATACTGGGCACAATGGATATTATTGTTCAACCCTCCTTGTGGGAAGGGCTTTCCTTAACCTTGCTGGAGGCAATGGGAATGGGTCGGGCAATTGTGGCAACGGAAACGGAAGGGAATACAGACTTACTGGAGGATGGGAAAACAGCCTTATTAGTACCTCCAAAAGATATCGAAGCACTGGCTCAGGCGATGGAAAAGTTGGTCGTATCTCAGGAGATGCGTCAACAAATAGGGAATGCTGCCCGAGAATATTTCCGAGCTACCAACAACCTGGCGGATATGTCAAAAAAGGTTCTGAATCTCTATTTAGAGGGCCTGGAAGAACTGGCAAAAAGTTAACGGAAGGAATCGTCTCTGAATGCCTTCATTTTCGATAAAAAAAGCGATTGGTCAAACTTTTATCACCCAGTTGGCAATTTTTTTATTGGTTTTGCTCAACAATGTATTGCTATCCAGATGGTTAGGTCCGGCCTTGTTCGGAGCGATGGCTACCATTCTTATCCTGACAGATGCCGTAAATAAATTGACCAATTTGGGGCAGGAAACCGCTTTGTTATATCTGATAAGTGGTAGAAAGCATCCGTTCCCCAAATTGATGGGAACTTTTTTTGTGCATGGTCTGGTTGTGTTTCTTCTGGGAACTGGGGTTATCGTGGTTTTAATTGTCACCGGTTCACTAAAGTTAGTATTTGATCCCCAGGAAATTCAGTTAATATCAACGGCGGTATGGTGGAGCATTCCCCTCTTCTTCGCCAATCTGGTGCACGATTATGGAAGCAAAATCTGGTTAGGGCAGCAAAAATTTTCTCGTTATAATGCCAACTTGTTTTTTCGACCCCTTATCTATCTGTCAATTTTATTCTTTTTATACATTTCGAAACAGTTAACAGTTAGCACGGCAATTGCAGGTATGACCGTTTCCTGGTTTTTACCCGGGATATATATCTGGCTTCGTTCGGTGCTCCCCAATCCGTTTCTGTGGGATATAAAAATTGCCCGGGAAGCCCTTGGCTACGGAACCAAGATTATGTTTTCCAACCTTCTTGGATTTTTAGTCTATCGTTCGGATATCTTTCTAATCGGCTATTTTTTATCTCAGCAAGAAGTGGGGTGGTATTATATTGCCGTTTTAATTGCCGAACGTTTACTTTATTTAACCCATGCCAGTAGTACGGTGTTATTACCTGCGGCATCTTTTTCCAATGAACAACAACAAAAAACCCCCACCATTATCCGCATAAATCTGATTATCGTGTTGTTGGGTGCCATCCTGATTGCTTTGGTTAGTCCCTGGTTAATCCCGATTTTATTTTCCGAACAATATTCGCATTCAGTGCTTCCGCTCCTGTTCTTATTACCCGGGATTGTGGGCATTACCATACCTAAAATTCTCTCCGCAGATTTTGCTTCCCGAGGGATTCCTCAATATAATTTGATTACCAGTTCCGTCAATTTCCTTGTAAATTTACTGCTTAATTTGCTACTAATTCCCAGAATTGGAATCGCCGGAGCAGCTATCAGTAGTTCGTTTTCTTATTTGGTGGCTGCAATGATTGCATTGAAACTCTATTCCCGAATCCGGGGTCTCAAAATAAGCACTATTCTCAAACCCCGGAAATCCGATTGGGAAGCCCTGAAAGTATTGTAACTTGAAAGAGCCATTTGAATAAAAAGCAAATAACATCACCAGTCAAACAGGTTCTAATCATTGCCTATCTCTTTCCGCCTACTGGTGGAGGGGGAGTTCAACGTACCTTAAAATTTGTAAAATACCTCCCCCATTTCAATTGGTTGCCAATAGTGTTAACGGTAAGAGAGCCGTTTGATTATTATTTTGACCCCAGTCTTGAGAAAGACATCCCCTCGAATGTAACTGTATACCGCACCCTGTCAATTGAGCCGATGAAGTGGATTCGAAAACTCTTGAAACAATTATCGACTTTCAGAGGAAACCACCCAGCACAGCAGAAATCGTCCTTTTCCCCCCGGAGTTTAAAACCGCGCTGGTTGGTCTGGATAAAAACCATGCTTTTTATACCGGATAACGAAATTTTCTGGCTACCCTTTGCTGTGTTTAAAGGGTATCAAATTCTACGTCGGGAAAAAGTAGAGGTGATTTTTTCCACAGCCTCTCCTTTTACCGACCATTTGATAGCTCTCGTTCTGTCCAGCCTAACCGGTATTCCCTGGGTGGCGGATTTCAGAGATTTTTGGGTAGACAGGGCAAATTTTCCCAACTCTAAATGGAGAAGATTTATCGACCGAAAATTGGAAAAATGGGTACTTACCAAAGCGAGTCATGTTATAACGACTACATCGTTAATTGCCAACCGTTTGAAAGAAATTTATCCACATCAACATTATTCGGTTATTACAAATGGCTTTGATGAAGAAGATTTTCAAATGGTAAATACCCATCCTCCGGAAGGGGTGTTTCGAATTACATATACCGGAATATTTAATAAAGAACAAAACCCGGCCAAAATTTTTCAAGCATTTCAAAACTTTATTAACAAAACAGGTGCAACACCGGAAAAAATCCGATTGCGGTTGGTTGGGCAATTGGATAATCCGGGTGAATTTGAAAACCTGAACTTTTTAAAACAACTGATGATCGATGATTATGTAGAAATCATACCCTACTTACCCCATGAAGAGGTGCTGAAAGAAATGTCTTCCGCAACCGTACTTCTGTTGTTGATTGGAGAGTATCCTTACAATGAAGGGGTAATGACCGGTAAAATTTTTGAATATCTTCGAGCCAAAAGGCCCATTCTTGCTGTTATCCCACCGAAGGGAGTTGCAGCCGAAGTCATTCGGGAAACGAATGCGGGGATGGTGGTCGATACATCTTGTATAAATGAAATAACAAAGGGGCTTTTGACCCTTTATGAGTTATATTTGCAGGGAAATCTGGAAAATCAATTTAATCGCATTCATATAGAACGGTATGAACGAAAAAATTTAACTGCTGAGTTAAGCAAAATATTTGAACAATTAAGCGAAAATGCCTGAGATGAAGGATATACGATTACCCGAACTTAAAGTGGCCCTGGTCCATGATTGGCTAACCGGGATGAGAGGCGGGGAAAAGGTTTTAGAAGTGTTCTGTGAACTTTTTCCACAGGCAGATTTGTTCACCCTGATTCATAATCCAGGAAGTGTTTCCCCATTGATTGAAAATCGCAAAATTCATACTTCCTTTATCAACCGTTTACCTCTTAAAAAAACTCACTATCGACACTATCTTCCTCTTTTTCCGACGGCTATCGAACTGTTCAATTTCAAAAATTATGATGTCATCATTTCGACTTCACATTGTGTGGCAAAAGGGGTTTTAACACCCCCCAATGTGTTGCATATCTCTTATCTCCACACTCCCATGCGCTATGTATGGGATATGTATGAGGAATATTTCGGCAAAGATAAAATAAATTGGTGGCAACGATGGATCATCCCCTTCTTTGCTAATTATCTGCGGATGTGGGATGTGAGCAGTTCAAATCGGGTGGACTATTTTCTGGCCAACTCCCGGCATGT
>RFIL01000091.1 GCA_003695285.1 Calditrichota bacterium | reverse complement strand
TGGTTATCAATGATATCCAGGTCTCAGGAGATTATCAAGTTCTGCTCTCGGCCAACCTTCCACTGGTTCTTTCTGACTTTCAAGATAGTACTTCCATTTCTGTCGTCTTTACCCCCACTCAACCGGGTGAAAATGTGGACTCATTAATCATTATTAGCAATGACACCATAAATCCACAGTTCCCTGTTGTGCTGGACGGGTTCGGATTTATGGTAAATCCCGCTCAAGAAGGTGTTCTTTATGGAGTCACCACCGGTCAATCAAATAGCCAGTTTGTTTCCCTGAATACGCAAACCGGCGAGGGCACCATGATCGGGTTAACGGGGATAGAAGATATGAAAGGCATGGCCGTGCACCCGATCACTGGCATTATCTATGGTACTGTGAACAACACCGCCGGTTCTACCTATCTGGTTCGGATTAACGCTGCCCAGGGAGATGCGTACATCTCCGGTGAAATGCCCCAGTTTAATCTCCGAGCCATCACCTTTGATCGGGATGGTAACATGTATGCTGCCCGATTCAATAATGGAGAGCTGTTTGAGGTGGATTTAGCAACCGGAAATTTGACTTCAATCGGGCTGACAGGCATCCCCTTGTTAAGTGGACTTGCTGTCAATCCCTTGAACGGGGAGCTTTGGGGAATATCTCTGGTTAATAAGGTGTATAAAATAGACAAATTGACTGGAAACAGCACTTTAATTGGGGAACCGGGATTTAATCGAACTCCGGACATCGTTTTTGATGATCAGGGGCATCTCTTCGGTTTGGCGGGAGGAGAAGATGATGTCAGCACACTCATTGAAATCGATACCACTACCGGTGTGGGTACCGCTATTGGCTCTACGGGCATCACCGGTTTAAGTGGATTGGCTATCAAGACCACTCCAATCGTGGGGATTGAGGGAACAGAGCCGATTCCTCAGAGTTTTGAACTGATGCAAAATTTCCCCAATCCATTCAACCCGGTAACCACGATTACCTTTACCATTCCCCAAAGTTCACGAGTAACTCTGCAAGTCTTTGATATAACCGGTCAGTTGGTTCGAACTCTGGTAAAAGGGAATCTGGAACCCGGTAAACATGAAGTTCTGTGGGATGGAAAGGATGATAGCCGTAATCTGGTCTCCAGTGGTGTATATCTCTACCGGTTGAGCACTTCTTCCTTTGTGAAAACCCGGAAGATGATTCTGCTAAAATAATTTTAACCGTTTTTTCTATATGACTATCGAAATCGGTTCATAAAAAGCAGTACTCTTTATAACCTCTTCCGGTGAACCCTTAAATTCTTCGGTCTGATGTCTGCCAACCATCAGACCGAAGAGTAATAACACCCAACTCATTTTTTTCTAATTCAGAAAACTTCTGAGAAGGCTGATGATTCAGTATGGATAAGTTCACCCCTTAGAATATGAATCGCAGCTTATTTTGACTGAAATTCGTATACCCCATCCCAGTTTTCCGGGGGAGGATTTTTGGAGAAATGCAGAACTCGTTTGAGGTACAATTTGGAGGGCCCGTCCTCTGGACGCAGCTTCAGACAATAGCGGAAACACTCACCGGCTTTTTCCCAATTGCGGGTCTGGTAATACTGGATGCCTGTGGTAAAAATTGGTAGAATATTCAGGAAATCCTCTCGAACCTCATCTCCTTTTTTGGCAATCAGTTCATAGACCTGTACCGGTTTATGTTTCCCTTTTACCCGGATCATATCAAGTGGGCGGGTGATAAAATCGTCTTTAATGATGTTGTAAGTGGCCTCGCTAATCATAATGCGGGTTCCATAGGCTTTATTAGCCCCTTCCAGACGGGAAGCCAGGTTCACCTCATCTCCCAGAACGGTGTAATCAAAAACTTTGTGAGAACCCATATTCCCGACAATCATGTTTCCGGTGTTAATCCCAACCCGACAGGTCAGTACCGGTTTCCCTTCTCTTCGCCATCTCCGGGAGAGCTCTTTTAACCGTTTTTGCATTTCCAGCGCAGCCAGGCAAGCCATCTGGGCATGATTTTCAAAATAGACCGGAGCACCGAATTCAGCCATGATGGCGTCGCCTTCATATTTATCAATGATCCCATTGTGTTTCAGGATGATGTTGGTCATCTCACTCAAATAATCATTGATCAACATAACCAGATCCCGAGGTGAGAGGGATTCGGAGATTGTGGTAAAGTTAGCGACATCGGAGAACAGCACGGTTAATACCCGTTCCTCCCCACCAAGAGTGAGCTTTTCGGGATGAGCCAGTAGCTCATTGATTACTTTTTCCGGTACATATTGCTGAAAGGCTCCCAGAATTTTTTTCTTTTCTTTCTGAATCAACACATATTGATAGAGGGTGTTGGCGACAAAAGAAAAGAAGATTCCCAGGGTAGGGAACACCACATCCATAACCATACGAAATTTGCTGAATAGAACGAACTGGGTAATATTATACACCAAAATTAAAGCAACAGTGAAAATTATAGCAAAGGTAGTACTGGAGCGAAAGGATACCCATTGTAATAAAAAAATCAAAACTATGACCATCAGGATGGTCCACCACAATGAAGGGGTTTTAAAAAACAACCCATTGAGAATGGTTCGCAGGGCATTGGCGTGGATTTCCACTCCGGGCATTTCCTGGGTGGTTCCATTATATTCCAGAAAAGGGGTGGGGAAGTTGTCATGCAGTTCTGCCACTGTGGAGCCTATTAATACAATTTTGTCTTTGAAAACCTCTTCGGGGAGAAGATGTTCGGTGAAGTAATTCAGGTCGTCTTCACCAAGGTCAAAATTTTCATCATCAATGATGGATGCGAAAGAATACATGGGAAAAGTCCCCCGGGGTCCGGCAAAATCGATGAGCATGGTGGATTTTTGATAGAGAGGGATTTTCCATTCACCGAAACGAATGTGGTTTTCTTCGTATTTTAGGAGTTCATCACGGGGGAGGTTTTGGTATTTCCGTAGTAATTCCACAGCGATGGAAGGAAGGAGACTATCCTGATGCGGTTGTACCACCGGGTAGCGGCGATAAATTCCATCAGGATCGACTTCAATGGAAACTAACCCAACCCGGTTGTCAGCCGCTTCTTTTAATTCCGGAATGGGTTCCACCAGGAATTGGTAAGAACGCATCCGGGAACTGATTTCCAGCTTACCCGCCAGTACCACATTTCCAGTTTCCCGGAGTGTTTTTGCCAGTAGCGCATCGCTCTTTTTACCACGACGGTCCGGCACATCCAGAATTAAGTCCATTCCGATCACCCGGGCACCCGCTCGATTCAAATTACGAATTACATGTGCATAATAAGAACGAGGCCAGGGCCACCTTTCCGGTAGGACTTCAAAGGAATAATCGTCGATGGATACAATGACAATCGGGGCATCATCCACTTCTTCTACCCCTCGAAAATCAAACCGCCAATCCAGTGCTTTTAATTCCAGTGTTTCAAACGCCGGGACGGTGTATCGGAGTAAAAAAGAAATGATGAATACTAAAAGGGAAATACCTATCAGTGATATTATCTTTTTTGAATTCATGATATTGGACATCTCAACCTATGAGATTCATCAGTATGTCGTTCAAAAGCAAACTCGTTCAACCGCGATTCCATTGGAGACACGAGCCAGTTCATTCTCTGGGAGGGTTGTCTTCCTCCCGGAGAAAAAGTTAAAAGGATAAATCATACCTTGCGGTAATGATGTAATCCTTGAAATTTCGGTCACCGGTATAATTGATTAAATCTGCATTAAGGGTAATTCTTCCCAGGGAACGATGAGAATAAATGATTCTTCCGTTTAAAAATAACCGGTTATAATCTGTCGTCAGGGTATTGGCCGTTAACACTATATCGTTTGAGACTTTTCCGTAAATACCGCTGGCGGCTATGGAGAGACCATCGTTGCGGTCAAATAATTGCTGAAGCTGATATTCAAGACCACCCCCAAAAGAACCCAGATTTAACTTGCTTTCGTTGGTGGGGGCTGTGTTCTCGGTTTGCTGAAAATTGAACTGAAGGAAGCTTTTTAGAGGAATCTGATAT
>RFIL01000522.1 GCA_003695285.1 Calditrichota bacterium | reverse complement strand
CAGGCCGTGTAGATTGGACCGCAATACGGACCAAGTATTTTCTGGCCGCAGTTATTCCGGCCAACCCTAAAAATATTGAAAGTGCTTCATTGATTGGTAAAGCTCACCAAGAAAATGATATCTTGCACAAATATTATTCGGCTCTTCTGGAGGTGCCTTTTCCCGGGTATAAAACTCAACTCGATACCTTTACTGTTTATCTGGGACCACTTGATTACGGGATTTTAAAAAAGTATAACGCTGATTTAGAAACCCTTGTGATGAACCGGGATTGGTATGAACGTATCTTTCGCCCCATCAGTCTGTTAATTCTACCGGCGTTTAAATTTTTATATGGATTTATTCCGAATTATGGGTTGGTAATTATCATCTTTTCAATTCTAATTAAGTTGATTCTTCACCCTCTCACCAAAAAAAGTTATCAATCCATGAGTGAGAT
Organism: Calditrichota bacterium; assembly: GCA_003695285.1. GTDB lineage: Bacteria > Calditrichota > Calditrichia > RBG-13-44-9 > J075 > J075. Next base: position 9,197 of record RFIL01000522.1, on the reverse strand, counting down.
GCAGTACCTCCAACCCAAAATGACTCAGCTCAAGGAACAATACAAGAACGATCCTCAGCGACTTAATCAGGAGATGATGAAGCTTTACAAAGAGCACGGGGTAAATCCATTGGGAGGCTGCCTTCCCATGTTTCTGCAAATGCCTCTTCTCTTTGCTCTATTTATTGTCTTTCGTTCAACAATACAGCTCAGAGGACAACCTTTTATTTTATGGATTACAGACTTATCCCGACCCGATACTTTGGCCTTGGGATTTTCACTTCCCTTTATCGGAGATACCCTTCATGTTTTGCCCTTGTTGATGGGGCTGACAATGATATGGCAATCGAAGATGACGATTACTGATCCCAAGCAAAAATTTATGATGTATTTTATGCCGGTTTTCATGATTTTCATCTTTTACTCACTACCGTCCGGGTTGAATCTGTATTACTCGGTATTCAATCTTTTGAGTATGATTCAAACCAGGATGATTAAAAAGAAAATGCACCCCAACAATTCTGAACCTGAAAAAGCCACAGCAAAAAAACCGGCTACAACAAAAAGACAACCTACCAAGCGGTCCAGGAAGAAAAAAGCCTGAGATTCTATGAAGTTTTTACCAGAAGAGGACACCATTGTGGCGCTTTCTTCCCCACTGGGAAAAGGCGCCATTGCTTTAATAAGGGTAAGTGGTTCACAATCCCTGACGATTGTGAACAAGAACTTAAAAACGCCCATCTCTCCTAAAGATGTGCGCAAAGCACACTTTACTGATTTTGTGGACACAAGCGATGGTCATACCATCGATCAGGTGGTCGTAACCTTTTTTAAAGCCCCCCATTCCTATACAGGGGAGGATGTTCTGGAGATTTCCTGCCATTGCAACCATTTGATTATTAACGATATCATCCATTGCTTAATCAAAAATGGAGCCCGGACAGCCGAACCGGGTGAATTCACTTTCCGTGCCTTTATGAACGGCAAACTGGATTTGTCTCAAGCAGAAGCGGTAGCGGAGGTCATTAATTCCCGCACGCGACAGAGTCTCAACCAATCCCTTCGGCACCTGGAGGGTAAACTATCTGAAAAAATCAGCCTTATCAAAAATGAAATACTAAACTATCTTTCGTTAATGGAAATCAATCTGGATTTTTCCGATGAAGAAATAGAGGTAATGCCCCTGGAACACCTTGTGGAAAAGATTGATAAAACCATTAATGAACTCAACCATTTAAAAAGCAGCTATGATTATGGGCGATTGCTCCAGGAGGGGATAAAAATGCTTATCCTGGGGAAGCCAAATGTTGGCAAATCCAGCTTGTTGAATGCACTCTTAAAAAAAGAACGGGCAATTGTCAGCGATATTCCGGGCACAACCCGGGATTACATTGAAGCCTCCCTGGAGATAGATGGGCTCTCTGTTCAGGCTGTTGATACAGCTGGTATCCGGCACACGGAAGACACCATTGAAGCGATGGGTGTACAAAGAGCGCTGGAACAAATTAAAACAACCGATATTGTGTTGTGCCTTTTCGAAGCTCCATACCCACTGAACCAGGATGATGAAAAACTTATTGAGATTATCAATGAATATCGAGAAACCGTAAAATTCTTATTGGTTTTGAACAAAATAGATATTAGCATCAACCGTGAGACAGAAAAGCGTCTTAAAAGTTTAAATTTACCAGAGGCAGCCATCTCAGCAGAAAAGCATACGGGGCTGGAAAAGCTAAAAGGATTGATAAAGGAACAACTGGTAAGCGATTTTAGTATGGAATCAGAGGAAGTGGTAGTAACCAGTGCGCGTCATTTTGAAGCGTTGAACAAAACCATTGAGTCACTACAACATGCCCGGGATTCCGTGCTGGCCAGAGCCACCGAAGAAATAATCGCCGTCGATTTACGTTTGGCACTGGATCATCTGGGCGAAATTACCGGAGAGACAACTCCAGAAGATGTTTTGAACCACATTTTTGCGAATTTTTGTATTGGAAAATAGCAACAACATGTTTCACGTGAAACACAGAAAGAATTGGTAAAATTTATGGATAAATATGATGTAGTCGTTGCCGGGGGAGGTCACGCCGGGATTGAAGCAGCATTAGCTACTGCGCGGCTGGGCCTAAAAACCGCCCTTGTAACCTTGAAGAAGGATACTATCGGGAAAATGTCGTGTAATCCAGCGATTGGGGGTCTGGCCAAAGGGCACCTCGTCAGAGAAATAGACGCCCTTGGTGGTGAGATGGCAAAAATCATCGATGCAACCGGAATTCATTTTAAAATTTTAAATCGCTCCAAGGGGCCGGCGGTATGGTCGCCCCGCGCACAAGCCGATCGACTGGCGTACATGAAAGAAGCCCAAAGAAGGGTTCTGTCTCAAGAGAATCTTACTGTTATCGCAGGGTCGGTAGTGGGGGTACGTTCTCACAAAACTAAGGTAACCGGTGCCATCCTTGAAGATGGATCGATTATCCCCTGCCAGGCTCTCATCTTAACCTGTGGTACCTTTTTGAATGGTAAAATTCATATCGGGTTAAACAATCTGGAAAGTGGTCGCGCCGGGGAACAGGCGGTTAAAGGGCTGACGGAAAACTTAATTGCTCTGGGATTTGAGACCGGGAGATTGAAAACCGGAACTCCACCCCGGGTTCATTTTGATAGCATCGACTTTAGCAAAACTCAGGAACAAACCCCGGATAATCCACCAATCCCATTTTCATTCCAAACTGAAAAGATAGAACGGCAACAATTGAGTTGCTATATCACCTATACCAATGAAAAAACCCATGAATATCTCCGCTCCGGGCTGGACCGTTCCCCCATGTATACCGGGGTGATAAAGGGAATCGGTCCGCGCTATTGTCCTTCCATTGAGGATAAAATTGTGCGTTTTGCTGATAAGGACCGACATCAAATTTTTCTGGAGCCGGAAGGATTCAACAATCCCGAGGTATATGTAAACGGATTCAGCACCAGTCTCCCAGCCGATGTGCAGGAAAAAGCTCTCCGCACGGTCCCCGGTCTGGAAAAGTGCCGAATTATCCGGCTTGGTTATGCGGTAGAATATGATTTTTTCCCTTCTTACCAACTCAAACCCACTCTTGAAACAAAATTGGTAGAGAACCTTTATTTCGCCGGGCAAATTAATGGCACCTCCGGTTACGAAGAAGCCGCTGCTCAGGGATTAATTGCCGGGATTAACGCTGCCATGAAACTGCTGGGCAGAGATCCGTTGATACTAGGTCGCTCCGAAGCATATATAGCGGTGCTAATTGATGATCTGATTAATAAAACCATCCTGGAACCCTATCGAATGTTCACCTCTCGAGCTGAATTTCGATTGCTCCTGCGACACGATAACGCTGATTTAAGGCTAATGGAAAAGGGTTTTCGGATTGGGTTATTGCCAGAGCCTGTTTATGAAAAAATGTTAAAACGGCGAGAGGAAATATCAGAATTGATGAACTGGGTTTCCTCGAAATCCATAAAGCCATCAGAGTTTAACCCATATGCAGAACAGATTGGAAGTACCACGATTGTGACCCCCACTCCTTTATCTCAAATCGTAAAACGGCCAGAGGTCAACTTAGCCAAGGTATTAACTCACCTGGAAGACTATACTCTGGAATGCGCACCCGAAACGATAGCAGAGGTTGAGTTTTCCATCAAGTATGAAGGTTTTTTGAAACGGCAGGAAGAACTGGTGGCTAAATTCAAGAAAATGGAACATACTATCATCCCCGCTGATATTGATTATGACCAGATATCATCCTTGTCAGCGGAGAGCAGAGAAAAGCTAAAACAAGTTCAGCCGACTTCTCTGGGGCAGGCAGCCCGAATCTCCGGGGTAAGGCAAAGCGACCTGGCGATTCTGATGGTCTATATAGAAAAACACCGGCATCAAAAAAACGTTTCACGTGAAACAATTATCTGAAATTTTCATGGCGAATGAGTAGAATTTTGAAAATCTCATTTATGTGCGGTGGCCTCTAATTTTTCAACCCGCCAGATAGAATCCACAAAATATCTTTTGGAATCATAAAGTTGGTGCACGATACGGTATCCTGTTTGTTCAGCAAGGAGAGATATATCGCTTTCCAGAAACTTATAGGAATATTCGGTGTGAATGGGTTCCCAGGCGTCAAATTCAAAATAATCTCCTAATTGGGCGATGTAAATCCGTTGCGGCTCCAGACTTACCAAAAAACTTTCTATCGCTCCGGAAAACACATTGTAATTCGCATAAAAGCGAAATTTATTTAAATCAAATTGACCACCTAGTTCTGTATTGATCCTTCGTAATAAATTTAAATTAAATTTTTCGGTTACACCTTGAGAATCATTGTAAGCGCGTAACATGATCTCAATATCTTTTTTTAAATCAAAACCTATCACGACGTAATCACCATTGTTGAGAGAATTCCACAAACTTCTCAAAAACACTCTGGCCCGAGCTTTGTTGAAGTTTCCCAAATTCGAGCCCAACATCAATACCATATTTCGTTTATGCTTGCTTTGCGATATCCACTTGAGTCCGTCAAAGTATTCTGCTACCAATCCGTTAGCTGATAGGGTTTCAAATTTTTTCCCCATACTTCGAAGCAATGTTTTCATCGCTGCTTCAGAGATGTCAATCGGTATATAGTCGAATTCCAATTTTTTCTGTAAAAAGTGATCAATCAGAACCGAGGTTTTACTCCCATCTCCGGCTCCGAGTTCTATAAGATGAAAAGTACCATCTCCAACAAGATTAGAAAATTGTTCGGTCTGGGTTTTAATAATCTCCATTTCACATGAGGTAAGGTAATATTCAGGTAAAGCCATGATCTTCTGGAATAACCGAGAGCCGGTGTCATCATAAAAATACATTGAGGAAAGTTGTTTGGGCTTTTCAGATAACCCTATTAAGACATCTAGAGCAAATTTTTGATTGGAAGGAACTACGGTTTCCAGATCTTCTCCCCGTAATATTTTATATGTACAACCCATGGTGATAACCCCTACATTTTTTGTAAACAAGCTCTTTTTAGTATAAAGTCAACCCAGGTAGGAATACGCTTTCGATTGATTAAATGGCTTTGCTAATTCTGGGTTGGAAAAGTTCATCTTCTTATCCGGCTCTACCTTTTCTGGTAATGAAATAAATGCCGGCAAGAACAAACGGAATGCTTAGAATTTGTCCCATATCCAGAGGTAATTTGGTTTCCCAGGGAGATTGAACTTCCTTAAAAAATTCTACAAAAAAGCGAAAACCAAAGACACTGATCAGAAAAAGACCAAACAGGTATCCCTGGCGCAGATTTTTCCAGTTTTTGCTATATAACCTGTAAAAAATTCCAAAAATGCCTAAATAAGCGATTGCCTCATAGATTTGAGTGGGATGTCTGGGAATATTATCTACCCGGGTAAAAATAAAAGCCCATGGTACATCTGTCGGTTTACCAATGATTTCAGAATTAAATAAATTTCCCAACCGAATAAAAAATCCGGCCAATGCCACCACGATAACGACCCGATCAAGAGTCCATAAAAAATTTTCCTGACGTTTTTTTGCAAATATATAGAGTGCCACTAAAATCCCGATTGCAGCTCCATGACTGGCTAACCCTCCATGCCAGATCATGAGAATCTCTAAAGGATGTCGAAGGTAGTAGCCTAAATCATAAAAGAGACAATGTCCCAGGCGAGCTCCTACGATAGTTCCGATAAAAACATAAACGAATAAATCATCCACATATACAAGGGGTTTTTTCTCTCTCCGGAGCATTTCACGGATTAAGTAATATCCTAACAAAAAAGAAATGACAAACCCCAGGCTATACCACCGTAAAGCAAAACCATCAATTCTAAAAATTTCTGGACTAACATTCCATTCAATCAAAGTTATTCTCCTAAACACTAATGTTTCCTGCTACAATACAAATTTTATGCTGTCAATTCTGCATCATAACCAGCTTCTTGAACCGCTTTTATTAGCTGAGCTTCATTACTTTTTCCTTCTTCTACTTTCACCCTGGCCAATCCCTTTTCTAAGTCTACAACACATTCTAATACCCCGGAAGTATTCTCCAATGCACTTCTAACAGCATTTACACATCCCTGACAACTCATCCCAATAATTTTTAATTGTATTTCTTTTTGGGTATTCATGATGACCTCCATTGAATAACAGTAATTTTTATCTAATTAAGTGGTTTTATTAGACTTAAAACAAATAAAAGCTTTGTTTTAAGCTTTTTAATTTGTTTAAAATCAATAACTAAAGTTCGTTTTTAAATTCAATATACCTGACACCATATAAATTAATGTATCATAAGGATTAAAAAAAGTAACATATCTTATTAATCACGTTGTCACCTGGGCTCATATTAAATGTTACCGAAGAGACTCCCAATTTTCTTCATAAAGTCATCGCCAAAGTTACCCCAAATTGAGGCACTTATGCTACGTTCGTACGATCAATAGAAAAAAAAAGAGTTTTCATTTCAGTTTTTAAATGAAGTTATCTTTCCTGACCTAATTTAGTAGCGCTTTAAGCTGTGAATTTATAATCTGCAAAATTAGAATTTTTTAGAAGCAGTAGGATAAGAGATTAATTCTTCTTTACTTCACTTTTGCACTTTTACTATATTTCTGCGAGTCTGAGCCTTGATTAAGGAATAAATCATGAATACCTATGGTGTTGGAATCGATATTGTTGAAATTGCAAGGATAGACGATTTAATCAAACGGTATGGAGAACGTTTTTTAAACCGTGTCTTTACACCAGGGGAAATAGCCTACTGTTTGAAAAAGGTAACTTCTCCCCAGAGTTTTGCAGCGCGGTTTGCGGCAAAAGAGGCTATTTTTAAGGCAACTGGCATTGGGGTGAATTTAGGGATTCACTGGAAGGATGTTGAAGTATTAAACGACAAATGGGGTAAACCCATTGTACATCTTACGGGAAAAACCGCTCAACTTTTAAAAGATAAACATATTTCTATCTCCCTTTCTCATACCGATACTATTGCAACCGCAATGGTTGTTATTGATGAAAATGGAAAGAAATAAATATCAGAGGGACAAATCATGATAAAGGTTGTAACAGCTAAAGAAATGCAGGAAAAAGATCGGTATACGATTGAAGAGGTGGGGATCCCGGGTGTTGTTTTAATGGAAAATGCAGGCACGGCAACCTTTCGAATCATCCAACAAGTTCTGGCAGATGCTTCAGATCCCACCGTTTACATATTTTGTGGTAAGGGAAATAATGGAGGTGATGGGTTTGTTGTTGCCAGACATTTATGGAATGAAGGAATTTTCGTAAAAGTTTTTTGTGCTGTGGAAGAAGATAAGATTTCCGGTGATGCTCTTATCAATTATACAATTTTAAAAAATATGAAAATCCCAATTGAGTTCATTACTCATCCTAAAGATTTGAAAAAAATTAATAAGAACCAACCGGATGTTATTGTCGATGCCTTGCTGGGAACCGGTATAAAAGGAGAGGTAAGAGGTCTCATTAAAGACATCATTGATTTCATCAATCAAGAAATGGAAGCCCTGGTTGTTTCAATTGACCTTCCCTCAGGGCTGAATGCAGATCTCCCTGACATACCAGGGAGTGCTATACGTGCAGACATAACCGTTACCATGGCCCTTCCCAAACGATGTCATGTTTTGTATCCAGCTCGATCTTATGTGGGAGAGTTATTTATCGCAGATATTGGCATCCCTCCCTTTATCCTCAATAAAGATGATGTTAAAGTGTCAATTCTGGAGGATGAGGATATCGTCCTCCCCTTTAGATATGAGGATGCTCATAAATATGAATGTGGAAAAGTGGCTGTATTAGCGGGTTCAAGGGGATATACTGGAGCAGCAGCGCTTACGGCCTCAGCAGCATTGAAGATTGGATCAGGTTTGGTTATCTTGGGTATCCCTGAAAGTATGAATTCAGTTATGGAACAGAAATTGACTGAGGTCATTACCAGGCCTCTCCCGGAAGAGGATGAACAGACGATAGGATTAAAAAGTCTGGATGAAATTAACGATCTATTAGAATGGTGTGATGTTTTGGCCATCGGTCCGGGCCTGGGTAGAACAGAAGAGGTGCAACATACGGTCATCAAAATTTTAAGAAATTTAAATAAACCTGCAGTAATCGACGCAGATGCTCTTTTTGCGCTTGCGAACTACCCCAACATTTTAAAAGAAGCTCCGCATCCCCACTGGATTTTGACCCCTCATTTAGGTGAATTTCGAAGATTTTTCCCTTCAGTCTCAAAAGAAGAACTATCTTCTCAACGGGTTGAATTAGCCCAACAATTTGCAACGAATTTTCAATTGGTATTAGTCTTGAAAGGGGCTCCTTCTCTGGTCGCTTTGCCGGATGGCCAAATTTTGATTAATTCTACCGGTAATTCCGGGCTGGCCAGTGGTGGAACAGGTGATGTTCTAACTGGATTTATTGCAGGATTGGCCGCTCAGGGGCTATCTCCGGAGGAAGCTGCTTATACTGGAAATTACATTCATGGTTTAGCAGCTGACTTTGTGGCGGAGAGGGAAACTAAATATTCACTCATTGCCGGAGAATTGATAGAAAATCTGGGTCCGGTTCTGAACCGCTTTCTAAATCAGGAAGAGAAATGAAACATTACCTTTTATTCTCTTCCTTTTGTTTTATCGAGTTGACATAAGCATTCAGTTCCGGAAAAAAAAGATAGAAGTCATTTTTAAAATCATTATAATTCATCCGCAAAACATCCACACTTTTTTCAAGTTCTATCTTCCGGGTTAACCGAGTGGACATCCGGGATAAAGCCATCTCAATCCCCTCTAACGATTGATAGGAATACAACCAGTTATCTTTAATCATATAAGGTAGGATTCTGGCTAATCGGGGAGGTAACAATCCCCGATGTTCTTCAAACACTCCATACACCTGTTCAGAATACCTTTTTAGAGAAACGTGATGAAATTCAGCCCAATTAGCTGCTAAAAAATGATCAAAAAACATATCGATAATAATTCCTCTTACCAGCCGATATTGATCATTTAAGCGACGTTGACTCCTCAATACAACCGGATGGGCATCTGTAAATGCGTCTATCTTTCGATGTAGATCCATTCCCTTCAGTATTGGTTGGGATAATAAATGTTTTTCCGGAGGTCCTGATAAAAAGTCAGGTAATAGATTACCTATAAGGGATTCAGGAGTTGGTTCAGCAAAATAT
>RFIL01000090.1 GCA_003695285.1 Calditrichota bacterium | reverse complement strand
GATTACCAACTCATTCTGGAACCTGGTGATAAATTATTGGTGATAGATGAAGTTAACGACAGTGACCAGAAAATCACCCAACCACCACAGAAACAAATGAAAATTTTAATTGTGGATGACAACCCGGTAATTCTCCGTCTTTATACCCGCCTGATGCGTCGCGCTGGTTTTATTCCGATTAAAGCAACCAATGGTCGGGAAGCTCTGGAGCTGATCAAACAGGAAAAACCGGATGTAGTGGTGCTTGACTTCATGTTACCGATTCTCTCAGGGATCGAGGTTTGCCAGGAAGTCCGTTCTACAATTGGAAATGAGGAAATCATATTAATCCTCTTCACCAGTGATGCCCAACCAGAGACCCGGAAAAGAGCTCTGGAGGCAGGAGCTAATGCGGTAGTTGTCAAAGGTTCAGAGGCTTCAGAACTGATAGAGACCATTGGTTACCTCCTTTATCAATCTCAGCAGAAAAAATTCACTTTTAGACATTCACAACTTAGTAACACGCAACCGAAATCAATTAAACAGAAAAGTGCCTCAACAACAAATACAGTTTCGTTACCCCGTCTCGATAAAGAATCACCTCATCAAGCTGAATCTCACCATACAATGAACTCAACCACCCCGGAGACGGAAAAGTATAGCTCGTTTAACCCAACCAGTTTTATGGAACTCTGTGACGGTGACAGGGATTTTGCTGAAGAGTTAATTGCTTTGTTCCAGGATAATTCCCGAATGCTACTCGAGGAAATAAAAAGTGCCATTCTGGAAAGGGATTCTCAAAAGTTGCAATCAACGGCCCATACGCTGAAAGGGGCTGTGGCCAATTTCGGTGCATCGGCAGCTCAATCCAGTGCCAGGGAAATGGAACTCCTGGCCAAATCTCAAAATTGGAAGGCCATCGAACATCAGTTAGATATCCTTTCTAAGGAACTTCAAAAACTCAATGCAGAATTAAAAGTATTTACCGAGCAGAGGATAAGTGAATTGGAAGGATAAATTGTGGAATGGACGTTGATAGTAACTGGATACCAAAAGATTCACTCGAAGCGATCAAAAAAGGCTGCCTCAGCAGCCTTTTTTTTGCGCTCCCAGGGGGACTCGAACCCCCGTTGCCGGCGTGAAAGGCCGGAGTCCTAGGCCTCTAGACGATGGGAGCATTTTACACTTAAAAAAATTCTTAGAACAAACTTCCACATTCATTAAAAAGAGCCTCAAATATAAATCATCGAGGCTCTTTTGCAAACATTTTTTTAAAAAGGGTGAGTGATGGGACTTGAACCCACGACCCCCAGGGCCACAACCTGGTGCTCTAACCAACTGAGCTACACCCACCATTAATGCGTGCCGAATGTAATAAATTCAAAGAACGCTGTCAACCTTCATTTTCACTTTTTTGCGCTCCCTGGAGGATTCGAACCTCCAACCAACGGCTTAGAAGGCCGCTGCTCTATCCGTTGAGCTAAGGGAGCTTCTGAGTAGTTTGAAGATCAAAGATCAAAGATTAAAGATCAAAATGTAAGAATAAGGATTAGAGATTGAGGAATTTACTTTATTCTGCCATTTGAAGCTTTCAGCCCAACTATTTACCACAGAGCACCCAGAGAAAAAGATTAGAGCATTGATAAATACACCTCAAAGTAAAATATCTCATAAAATTTAGATCCCGCCAATAACACCATGAGTTGAGGGTATCTCTTATCGTTTTTTATCTTTTTCTGTATCTCTGTGTCCTCAGTGGCTTATACTGAATAGCATCCTTTCATCTTTAATCTTTTTTCTTTAATCTTCTTTAGTCGGGGCGACTGGATTTGAACCAGCGACCCCCTGGTCCCAAACCAGGTGCGCTACCAGGCTGCGCTACGCCCCGTTCATTCAAGCGTTTCTTTTATTCACTATCGCTTGAAAGTGTTCCATAATTTTGAACCAAAAATATAAATCCTTCTCTCTAAGAAATCAAAATAAAATTATCTTTCCCTCGATGCATCAGGTTAAATGGAAAAGGACAGTAACAATGTTATCATTACTTTCAACCCATCAATATCACTCCCGACCCCCCGGTAGTGGGTTTGATCCACATATTCCCAAAAATCTCCCGGGAATAAATCGGTTTGATTTTCTATCTTAATCGTATCAAACGAACGGAGATAATCTTTTCTACCTCCGGTATGCAACGGATAACTGATTTTCCCCACCAGGATGAAGGGTTTTCGCAGAACCCCGATCTCCACACCCAGGTCCGTTGAGGTGTTATCACTACTTCGATACGTTCCCGTAAGTGATTTTTTTGGTGGCTCACCACTTAACCGAGTATAGCTGCTTTTCAAAGTAACCCGGCGGGCAAAATGGTAAGTGGCCACCCCCTGCAAAAACATTTTCCCAAAAGTACGACCTACACCAAGTGTCACCGTATTCGATTGAAGCTTCAATGTTAGATGACGCTCTTCTCCAATTCCAAAGCGCGCAGCATCTTTTTTAATAATCTCATCCCTTCCAATCTCAAAACTGATAGTCCACTTAGAGATATATCGAAAACCAAATGCAAAGGCTAGCCCTGCAGCATCACCTGTCAGACCATTCAGGTATTTTTCTAACCCCGGTTCATTCACCTGGTTGTAAGTTGACGTAAAATTTTTCAAATCCTCTGATTCCAGAAAAGACAATGAGAACCCCACCCCACCAGTCAGGTAATGCTGTGCACACATTAACCCGGGAAAGATAATCATCCAAACGAAAATGAGTCGAAATTTTTTCATATCTTTCTCCCAGAAGAGATGGCCTTTTTTGGGTTAATTTAGGGTATAAATTCTATATGATTCAACCCTAAAGGTAAATTAGCGCCACAGCGTGTTGCGTATTACAACATTTTCAGTTACCTTGTCCGGCAGTGATGAACATAGATAAACAGTGGAAACATGTGAATATTTTTAATCTCTAGGGGTTGATATGAAAACAATTCCATTTGGAGCAACGGTTTTTTTCCAAAGGGCTGATGAATTTGTTTTGGTGGAAAAAGTTGTGGAAAGATATTCCTGGCTTCAATATGTAGAATTCCGAGGGGAGTATCCTTTTTTTTATCCTGGCAAAACCTCCCCAAGTGAAATTCAATATTTCAAAACTATTTTACAACGACACCAACTAAAAAGCACCATCCATGCAACAATGTATGACATTAATCTTGCCACCCTCAACCCCTGGGTTCAACGGGGAAATATTGACTGTTATAAAGAATTTATTGAAATGGCAGAACGGTTGGAAGCAGAAATAGTGGTCGTTCATGCCGGATTCATCCACGATGAATATGCCATGGGAGATGAGGCATATTCTCTTCAGAAGGAAGTCCAGTCTATCCTGGGGGATGCTTTACAAGAGTTGGGAGAATATGCTCGACCGCGAGGAGTTAAAATCGCGCTGGAGAATGCGCCGGTTGAACCTCGCCATCCCATCATAGATTCACCAGAAACCCATGTGAGATTGCTAACCGAATTAAATCACCCCCATGTGGGTGCTCTGGTTGATATTGCTCATGCCAGGCTGAGACAAGTTGACATTAACCACTACCTTACCCAAGTTCAGCCTTACCTGATAGAAATTCACGCCCATAACAATTGGGGAGAAATGGATGATCACCTGGGATTACATCATGGGGTTATTGATTATAAAAGCATCTTAAACAAGCACGATTTCACTAATATTCCTTTTATCATGGAAATTCATTCCTATGAGGAGGCCATTGAAACCTTTAATTGGCTGGAAAGGGAGGTTATATCTCCATCGGCAACTTCCGGATCAGACTCACCCGGGGAGGGATAATCTCAGTTTGATATACCAGAATCTCCACCCCTGAGGAAGCGGCTTGTTTAAGAAGTCGAGCATATTCTGGATCGATCTCTTTTGCTGGAGTAAAGGAAGTGGCATCCGATCGTTGTACCACAAAAAAGATGACCCCCCGGTAGCCCTCTTTGACAATATCCATCAATTCCCGCAAATGTTTTTGCCCCCGGGTGGTTACGGCATCCGG
>RFIL01000521.1 GCA_003695285.1 Calditrichota bacterium | reverse complement strand
GGTCACTTCCCGGGCAAGAGGATAATAATCCTGGAGCTCCTGGTAGATGTTGAAGAAGATTTTTTCTTTCGGGAATTGGTTACGAATCGTTTCCAGTTTAGTACATAGATTTTCAAACAGGGTATCAGCATCCAATAATGCGAAACTATCGGAGAGCGCAACGGCATCCTGCAGGCTGCGCTGGAGGACGTTGAAAGCAATTTCAATGTCCCGGCTTTCTTCCAGAAGGGGATAATACCTTGTCTGAATGGTCAGGGTTAAATTTTTATTGTGATTGTTTAAATAGAGGATAAGTAGCACAATGGTCAGCAAAATACCGCCGGCAATGACCGGCATTAGAACAATTTTCTGTTTTATTTTTAGTTTGTCAAAAAAACGCATTAACATCTGGAACCCCTTCTTGCCCCCAATTAGTCCTCTGCTTTAACCCGGATGACTTTGACCTTAAAGTTTTCAATGGATACATTTTCCGGGATATACCCGATGGCTCCTTCATGTTCTTCGATATATTGCAGCACTTCCCGGGGAGAATCCTTTTCCGGAGGGGGAACCCCGCGTCCTGTAAAGATTTGCTTTTGCCAGTAAGCTTTGATAGCGGAAACCTTTTTTTGATGAACCTCTCTGGAAAATGATTCTCGTGCCGGGGAAGATTCTTCCAGATCCACCGGGAGTATTTTTTCTCCATTATCCCATTTCCGAATTCGTTTTAAAAAGATCTTTGAAAGTTCTTTCACCGAAATCTCACTCACCGGATTTTCTTCGTTTACAATAACTTTATAACCCGGTGATGCGGTTTGTGAACCGGCAAAGTTCCACATGACCAGAATGAAAAGTAGTGTTGTCAGTAGTGTTCGTCTCATGGGTAAATCCTGTTTATTCAGTTAAAAGCTGGTTGCCAGGCTGAGAATAAAATAATTACTTTTTGCCGGGTCATTCTCATATAATCCCCCGGAGCCATCATCATATAGAAAACCATGATTCCAATGATATTCCCCTTTTAAAATGATATTGGCAGTAAACGAATATTTTAAACCCAGAGCATAGTCGGTGTAATAATCCAGATTCACTTCGGTATCATCCGGTGAATCCTGTTCGGGTGGGGGCACCGGTAAATGATAGATGCGAAAAAAGTCGGCCTGGAAAATCCCCTGAATATGTGGAGAAAGATTCACTCCCACCTGAGCGTAATGGGCAAACGCCACCAGGCGGGTTTTGTGTAACAGATAACGGATTAATTCCACCCGGCTAAAAAAACGATCGGTTTGATAATCAAAGGAAAAGGCATGGGCGGAAAAATTTTGTTCCCCTAACCCGAAAGCAGCGTTTTCTGCAAAACTCAATCCCCCGCTGACATGGCCACCATGAAAGCCATATCCGATTTTAAGTACATTGCGAAAAGGACCAATCCAGGTTTGTATCCCTCCACCTCTTTCTATCTGAGCTTTCCCAATCAACAATAAATCCTCACCGGTCAGGGGATTGTCCGTCACATACCACTCTGTCCATCCCCAGCGACCTCCGTAAAGATTTATTTCCAGTTCCCCTCCCAATGGAAAAGGGAAACGATGGGTTATCATGGCACCATCCACGGTTTCACCCATATAATTTTCTTCGCCATAGACACTGAATGGGGCTCGATACAGAGGTAGCAGTACCCCAACATCCCGAATCTGATTGTAAATACCAAATGGGAGAAGAAGTTTCCCGATCTGAAAGGAGGTGTTTTCATTGAAAATGTATTCGTAAAATGCCCAATCCAGACTTACATCCGACTCCACCTGCATCAGTGGGCTCTTGCCTATCCGACGATGATTAAATTGAATCACCACCACATTATTGGCATTGATGTCATAGCGAAATTGAAGAGCAAGAATCCGATAATCAAAGGTTCCATGCGAATCTATTCCAAAGATGGGTAAGCGTGAAGAAATAGCATACGCCTGGGTCAAAAAGCCATGAACACTAAGAGAAGATTGGCTTCGGGTGGTTCCGGAAAAAACGATAAAAGCCAGCACATAGAGTAATACAGAAAAATGTGGGTACCCTTTACGCATGGTCATTTCCTAAAAACTGGTTGAGATACTGAATATGTGATATCGGGTTTTAACAGGGTCCTGAATGATAGGAATCACCGGCTCATCTTCGATGAGGTATCCGGAATTCCAGTGGGTCTCTGCTTTTAGCACCAGTTCCGGAGTTAACCGATAATTGATTCCAATAGCATAATCATTGTTATAATCCAGGCTAACACTGGGAGCACCGACGAGTGATTGAAATTCCTCGCTGACTGGTGTGTTTAAGGCGTCCAACAGGTCTATCTGTCCGTTAAGGCTTAGCTTATCATTCCATTTCAACCCACTTTGAAAATAATAAGCCCGGGCACCAATGTTGGTACCATGAAACCACAATTGTAGCCCTTCGGCACGGAAATAAAAATGGTTTTGCTCAAAATCAAGAGAGCCATAAAAGTCATGAATATCACATTCACCCACCCATCCACCTTTGGTAAAAGTGACCCCTCCACTGACCTTTCCGTATTGGGCACCAAAGGAGAGTCTTAAGCCTTCCAGGGGGGTGTTCAAACGAAATTGCAACCCGGTGGCTGGTTGTATCTCAGCAATACCGGTTCGTAGAAGCGTTTGGCCGGTAAAGGGGTTCTTAAATTGAAACCATTCCTTCCACTGCCAGTGACCGGCATAAAAATTTATCTCTATTTCCGAGGGTTCCCACTTCTCCCAAAAATAGGTTAGGGAAAAACCATCTACCGTTTCGCTCATGTAATTACCTTCCCCGTATGGGCTAAACGGTAGGCGATAAAAGGGAATTAATACACCCACATCCCGAATTTCATTGTAGATACCATACGGAAGTTGAATTTTCCCTACTTTTATGAAGAAGACATCGGTAAAGCGATGTTCAAAGTATCCCCAATCCAGTGCCACATCTGGCTGATAAACCATCAGTGGGCTTTTACCGGTACGTTCGTGGCTAAATTGAATGATGAGGTTATTTTGTTCATCCATATCATATCGGAATTGAATGGCCAGAGTGCGATAATCGGAAGTACCTTCATGGCTAATGCCAAATAGCTGATGACCATCGCTGAAGGCGTACGCCTGGGTAAGATAGCCATGAATATTCAATTTGCTTGTCTGACCGAACAGAGTGTTAGTTCCAATGAAAGCTGAAAAAATGAGAATGAACAAAAAATTTGTTAAACGATATTTCATGTGATACCCTTTTTAAAATCTGATTTACCTGCATTCTCAATTTAAAAACTACTTGAAAAACTAAAAATTGTGTATTGAGTCTGCAGAGGTGGTCTGGTTATATCAATGGGTTCTTCGATAATATAACTTCGATTCCAGTGGTTTTCTAATTTGAGCACCAGTGAAGGAGAGAACTCATAGTTCAATCCGAGAGCGACATCTTCAAAAAAATCCAGGTCGGTTCTCCTCCATTCCGGCAAAACCACCGCACCTTTGATATGGTGCACCTCTGCCTGAAGATTTAAACACCATCGATCCGTTAGATAAAAACCGACGGTGCTGTTAAAAGCATTGGAATAAATGTTGTTATGAAGAATTTTAACACGCCCTAACTCGCTCCGGAAAAAGGAGTTATCCAGGCGAGCATCGACGGAGAAATTTATCTCGTATAAAATCTCTTCACCGAGGACCTCATCTACAAATTGAATTCCACCTCTAACCTTTCCACGATATCCCCCCAGTCCCAGACGGATACCCTCCATCGGTGTCTCCACCCAGAGCTGGGCACCCAGGGCATTTTTGAAGTCGGCGTCTTCAACAATTTCAATGTTGCTCTGGTTTAACGGGTTTTTAAATATCGCCCATTCAATCCATTGCCATTCTCCGGCATAGAGTTCCAGTTGAATTCTCCAGGGGTTAAATCGAGTTATCTTTTGACAAACGGTAATCCCGTTGACGGTTTCACTGGTGTAATTGCCCTCTCCGTAGGGTGTATAGGGCACCTGATAGAAGGGCAGCAATACCCCGACATCCCGTATCTCATTATAAATACCAAAGGGAACCTGGATGCGACCAAATTTAAAGGACGTTTTATCATTAATATGGTATTCATAAAAAGCCCAATCCAACTCGACGTCGCTTTTCTTCTGCATAATTGGACTATTGCCCATGCGTTTGTGGCTAAACTGAATCACAAAGGTGCTGTGCTCACTGGCATCATATCGAAATTGGATAGCCAGAGTACGATAATCGGTGCTCCCTTTTTCCGGGATTCCAAAAATTTCGTACCCTCGACTCACAGCATAAGCTTGATTGATAAACCCATGAATGTTTAACCCGTTCTGTTGGGCATTTAATAATGATGAAAACAGAAAAAAAATCACCCCGAGTCTCAGCTTCAATGTAATTCCTTTATTCATTTCCGATGACTGTTTTAGGTAAATAATGGATGAAGGTATTAACCAGCAGGACCCTGAAAGCAGAAGCTACCTCCTATTCTCAAGGTCCTGGTGCTGAAAATTGGAAAACTCACTCCTTCAATTCATCTTCTCCAGCTCCACTGTGATAACCGCAGGTTCCATCACCCCATCCTGGTTGAAGTCAAATTCTTCATCCATGGTTGTGATGGTCAGGTGATTTTCATCCAGTACATATTCACTGGTGCGGGGATCGCTATTGTCCGGGTAGAAGGTTAATTGATTCCCATGAACAGAATAAATGCCGGATTCAGTGATATCCTGGCCCTGAAAAGTTGTCGCAGATGAATAGGTGGAATCGGAATTCAAATTCATG
>RFIL01000520.1 GCA_003695285.1 Calditrichota bacterium | reverse complement strand
CCAACCCACTATCGAAGGGATTATTCTGGAGTATGAGGATAAGTTAAACCCTCTTCAATCCCGAGAATTTTTACAAAAATTTTTTTTCGACTTAAATGGGTAAGGTTGGGGGGTTAGAAGACATATTTTTGGGTTAAGGAATATTCGCCCATTTCGTAGGCCACCCTGGGGAAATTTTTCCATCGTCGAATATTCTTTTTGATGCACCTTAAAACTCGTTCATCCGGGATATCAGAATGAACAATGCGGATGCTTTCCGGAATCACATACCCTTCGGGATGGATAGAGAATCGTACCACAATGTTTCCTTTTACGGTGGGGTCATTCCGATAAAATTTTTCAATACAGTATCTCACAAATTTTTTATTGCTATGAGCGATGGAAAAGGTTTCCTCTTCATCCCGCCATCCCTTCACCACTTCAAAATCGGTAAAGGTGGGCATAGGTATCTCTATCCCTTGATCTTCCACTTGTAGTAACTCCTTTAATGCTTGCTGATAATCGTCTGCCGGAGATTGGATTTCTCTCAAAGTTTGTTTGCTTCTTCCTGTGGAAGCGGTAATTAAAGCGGGAACCTCTTCAATTGCATTTCTCACCCATACTTTTGAGGCTTCTGAAGATGCTATGAAATCGACAAATGTTTCTTCCATCCGGGAATTGGACATTGTAACCGGGCTATGGATACTATCAGGATGAAATGACTGAGACGGAATTTGGCTGAGACTCTCCTCGATAAGGTGAGTATAGTTGAATTGGGTGTCATGGGTTTCTAACGGTTCTCTTACAGCGCTGTGTTTTTGCGAGAGGGGAGTTGTGGTTGGATGATTGCTACTGTTAGCGGTCGGTTGGGGATAATATTTAGTGATGCTGGAGATATAAATTTTTTTTAATTGATGTTTTATTTTGTGTTCTGGTATTCGGTTGACATAACGGATAGAAAGCAATGTAAGAGAAAAGATAACAACGGCGGTAGAAAAGAGGATATAATAAAAGCGTCGATTTAATTCGGTCCAGAATGGACGTCGGAAAAAAATTTTATGATAGTTGTAAGTAAGATTACGCTTCATTTACAGTCGTGCTCACTATCTTGTCATTCATTCCGGGAGATTTTTATGAGATCTGGAAAAAAGTAATCATCCAACATCGGTAAAAAATTACAAAATTATGACATGGAAAATTATGATTTACATCATAAAATGGTCATCAATTCCACAAACACTTTTTTTGAATTTCATAAAAAATAAATAGTTGAAAAGAACTTTAACAAGGGTTGATACAATTTTTTTTGAAAAAATGGGTATTACTATTGAATAATTCCGGAAATATTGATATTTTCCACCAAATTGAAAAGCGGGATTAGGATTTATACCTCATTATAATACTCTTGCTGCATCCTGAATTCCTTACTCAAATTCCATGCACACGGGGGAACAATAAGGATCTCTAACAATTTTTCTTTACTAAACAGCGTTCATTTCACTGCAACATCTGCAGGTGAGATGAACATTTTATGTTTCATCAAAATCAGGAGGATTGGTATGAGTTTTTTTAACAGCAAAACGGGATTCGATTTCCGGATTCTACTCCGGAAAGGAATTCGGGAAAGAGGAAGTTGGGGGACGTGGTTAATTTTTATCATGGTGTTCATGCTCCTGTTTAGTTCCCTGGGATTTGCTCAGCAGAAGGGGACCGTGGAAGGACGAGTAACTGATGCCAAGACTGGAGAAGGATTGCCCGGTGCTAATGTGTTCCTGAAAGGAACGTTTATTGGTGGAAGTACCGACATGGATGGTCATTATGAATTTGAAGCACCACCGGGCACCTATACCGTGATGGTCACGTTTGTAGGATATGCCACAGCGGAACAGAAAGTGACAGTAACTGCAGGAGAAAAATCCACCGTTGATTTTCAACTCTCGGAAAGTATTGCCGAGTTCGGGGAAGTGATGGTGATTGTTGGTTCGCGTGCACAACGTACAGCCGTCGAAACCCCGGTGCCGGTGGATGTGATCTCAGAGGTTGAAGTGCGGGAATCCCCTCAGGTTGAGTTAAACCAGGTGTTGCGGGATCTGGTACCATCCTATAATGCTTCTCATCAGACCATTTCAGATGGAACCGACCATATCAACCCGGCCAGTTTAAGAGGTCTGGGGCCGGATCAGGTATTGGTTTTAATCAACGGTAAACGACGCCACACCAGTGCGCTGGTTCACGTTAATGGAACCTTTGGTCGTGGAACGGTGGGAGTCGATTTAAATGCCATTCCGAAGTCTTCGATCGAACGAGTGGAGGTGTTGCGGGATGGAGCCGCTGCTCAGTACGGTTCCGATGCGATTGCTGGTGTGATCAATATTGTTCTCAAACAAACCACCGATCGCTTACGGGTGAATGTTAGTACCGGTGCCAACAACTTACTCTTCAAAAAAGACATTTCTCTCTCCGATGAGATTCGAAATGCCACGGGATTGTCATCGGTAAAATATGATGATACCGATGGAGAAACATATACCATTGATGCCAATTATGGTTTTCGGATTGGTGATAATGGTTATTTTAACATTGCGGCGGAATATATTGATCGCGGTCGTACCAACCGTTCAACCACCTGGACCGGAAAAATCTTTAATGATTCCGATACCCCGGATACCACATTTCGTGATGGGAAAACCTGGATTTTCCT
>RFIL01000089.1 GCA_003695285.1 Calditrichota bacterium | reverse complement strand
TTTTCTCCACCCTGCTGCCAGTTACTAAAACTGGTCTGGGTAAAATTCAAATTCCCAACAGCTGCCTTTTTCCAGCCATATTCGGGTTTGGGCGTTTCCTGGGCAAACAAGGTAATCCCCATTATCAATAATACGACTCCACTAATTCTCATCATATTAGAAACCTGCATGCGCTTCCTCCCTAATAATGTTAATGAACAAAAAATCCTACACGATATGTTTAATTGATTGGCTTCCCGGTTTTAGATGCAAGCCAAAATTACGGAACAACTTTTTTCAACGCCATAGAAATATTATTCCGTTTTTTGTAAATGAACTTCAACCCTGGGGTACGGAATGGATATCCTTGCTTCATCAAAAGCGGATTTTATTTCTTCCAGTGTGTCGAAATAAATTGCCCAGTAATCTGCACCATTACACCAGATTCGTACTTCGAAATGTACCGAGCTTTCTCCCAATTCCGCAATGACAATTGTCGAAGTAGGCAGCTCTGGTATTCTTGGATCGCGATCTAAAATTCGAGTTAAAACTAACTTTGTTCTTTCGATATCATTTTCATACCCAACCCTGACCGTGAGGTCTAATCTGCGAAGGCTTTCCGTTGACAGATTGACAATACTCGCATTCGACAATTCTCTATTTGGCACCATGACCGTAGTATTATCCGGTGTCTTTAAAACAGTGTGGAGTGGCTCAATGGAATCAACTTTTCCCCTCACTCCATGTGCTTGTATCACATCTCCAACTTTGAAAGGTTTATAAAAAACCAATAATATCCCCCCGGCAACATCCCTTAATGTTCCCTGAAACGCCAGGCTGATGGCAAAAAACACCGCTCCCAGCAAAGCAATAAAAGAACTTATTTTAATACCGACCATTGAGAGCACACTCAAAAGCAGAAGTCCTTTTAGAAAAATTTTTAACAAATCCCCTGAAAATTTTTGAAGTGTCGTATCAGGTCTGGCTTTTTCGGTAAATGTTTGAAAGCCGAGAACTACCCACCTGATGACCTGTAATCCGATCACCAGGGTAACAATTGCCAAAAACACTTTCGGTAGGTAAACGATGGCTGACTCTAATGCGAAATTTATATAGTATTCATAACTCATCAGCAAATTCCCTATGCTTTATTTGTAAATCTCCCTAACACCTCAAAAAGGTTTATGTAGTTCATTCTGCCGAAGTGCCATCATTCAATGCGTCTTCAGCTGTTCTGTTGACTTTGACTCACACGTATGGGGGTGAATCAGTCCTCAAAGTTTAAGTACTTTATCTTTCATGAGGGTAGTTTAGCGGAAGGTGAAAAATATTGCTTCGATTCCTATTTATAGCTTGCCTGAATTACTTTACTCAAATATATTGATTTAGTTAAAAAAATTTGGCAAATATACATGATATTTCCGAAAGTCCCAAGAAGTAAAAAATAATACAAAACAAAATAAACCGGATCAATAATATGGCGAACCATCCTCTCCCAAAATCTCTTCTTGATGAAGTGGCACAACGTTTTAAGGTATTGGCAGAGCCACTGAGGTTAGAAATTTTAAATTTGCTGATGACACACGAAGAATTAAATGTGATGCGATTGGTTGAATTAACCGGACAACGTCAGGCAAACATTAGCAAACACCTGACATTGATGGCCAGAGAAGGTATTCTCCAGCGAAGAAAAGACGGATTAAATGTCTATTACAAAATTGCTGATCCAACGATAGAGGATATTTGCTCTCTGGTATGTGACCGTTTAAGAGAAGAGCACAAAATGAGAGAACGATTGTTTAAGGAATTCCAGGATGAGGAATAGAGTTCCTTGGCTCACTTCCCAACCAGAACAATTGGTTCGTTCATTTTTCTTCTATCCCCTCGAAAAGCACCATCCTGATATTCAGGCACCCATCTCTCCTGAAAATAACTTGTAAAGCTCGGTGAATGGTGTTATTTTATCGCCGTTTTCAGGGTTATGAAACAACTATTTTTCGCGGAAGTGGTTTACACACTGAAGCTGATCAACAATTTTAGTTTTTCTCCATTTTGTGCGGTTGGCTAAGATTGTTTAAATACCACTTGCGTTTCTAAACGTTCAGTTTTGGACTTCAAAGTTTGGAGTAAAATTTGGATTATCCCCGAACCGAAATCAATCCATTCAAAATTTGTGAAATAAAATGTGCGGAATAGCTGCCTATTATTGCAGAAAAAATCGCGATGCCACTCAGAATGTAATGCTGATGCTCTATGCTCAGCAACATCGAGGGCAGGAGAGTTGCGGGATTGCTGCTGCCAACGGACACAAAATCCGCATTCACAAAGCAATGGGTTATGTCAAAGAAGCATTTCCCCAAACCATTCTGGAAGAACTCAGCAGTAATGCGGCTATCGGACATGTTCGTTATCCCACCAGAGGTGAGGCAGCAATCGAGAACACCCAACCTTATGTCATAGAAACTCTCAGTGGGCCTATCTACGCGGTCGCGAGTAATGGAGATATTGTTAACTATGAAGAAATCGCCGATGAACTGCGGGTTAAGGGGGTTCATTTTGCATCCAGAAATGACGGTGAATTATTGGGTCGCTTTATCGTATACCACCATGAGCGTAAAGATATGAGCATCGTCGATGCCATTCACTTGTTGATGCGACGAATTAAGGGAGCGTATTCAGCTGTTTTCTTAACGCACAATACCCTGTATGCTTTCCGTGACCGAGGTGGTTTTCGCCCTATGCTGGTGGGGAATATCGGTGAGGATATAGCGGTAGCATCCGAATCCTGCGCTCTGGACATTCTCCGACCGGATTCCATGCGGGAAGTCGCCCCCGGAGAAGTGGTGGTGGTAACTCCTCATCAGGTTGTATATCAGCATGAACTGGATACCAAACTTCTCCCGGAAAATGCCAAACCGGTACAACCACACCATTGTATTTTTGAATTAATTTATTTCGCACGACCGGATAGTTATCAGTTCAATGAATATGTGTATGAAGTTCGGCACAAGATCGGTTCTCGATTAGCTTCCTATGATGATGACATCGGTGATGTGGTGGTTCCGGTACCCGATTCAGCGAATTTTATTGCCATGGGATATGCCATGGCCAAAAAAATCCCTTTTCATCTGGGGCTGATCCGGAATCATTATGTTGGCAGGACCTTCATCCGCCCTGATCAATATACTCGGGATGAATCCGTTCGGCAAAAATTTAATCCCTTAAAAGATTTTTTCTCTAACAAGCGTGTTATCCTGGTGGATGACTCGATTGTTCGAGGTACCACCATCCGAAAGCTGGTGCGGATGGTAAAAGGAGCCGGGGCACGGGAGGTTCATCTTCGTATTGGTTCTCCTCCGGTAAAGCATTCCTGCTATTATGGAATAGACACACCTAACCCCAATGAGCTAATTGCCAACAATATGGAAATTGAGCAAATTCGCGAGTATATTGGAGCGGATTCTTTAAAATATTTACGAATAGAAGACCTTCGGGAGTGTGTTAAAACTGCAGATAATTTTTGCTACGCCTGTTTTAATGGCAACTATCCATTTCCGAAATTATCCACATCTTCAGCGATAAAAAAGGAACTCCCTGAGGAAGAGACTTCTTAACTCAATGGGTTTGCGAACATCATGTAAGAGTCATGGAGCGGTATGGAGATTATCCGATTGAACAATATGATTTTTTATGCTCACCATGGTTATTACCGGGCGGAACGCGAATTGGGACAGAAATTTGAAGTCGATGTGGAGATGGAGTGTGATCTGAGTCGAGCTGTGGAGTCCGATGATTTGAATGACACCATCAATTATAAAGAGGTCTATGAACATATTTCCCGGATTTTTAACAGCTCTAAATTTACCTTATTAGAAACACTGGCCGATAAGATTGCCCAACATATCCTGGAGTCATTTCTGGTCGAATCAGTACGCATTCGAGTTCGGAAACCTCAGGTTTCCTTGAATGGTTTTCTGGACAATGTGGAAGTCGAACTTTTTCGCAGCAAAGGATCATGAATAATACCTTCATTACACTGGGTTCCAATATCGAACCCCGATCCCAATATTTACAACAAGCATTACAAAAATTAGTTGACTATGGTGTCATAAAAAAAATTGCTCCCCTTTACGAGAGTTTGCCCTATGGAAACACCAAGCAACCCGCTTTTTTAAACTCTGCCGTCCAATTTTTAACCCCTCTGCAACCTCGAAAGTTGTTACAGGCCTTGAAGAAAATAGAGCAGGAAATTGGACGTCAGAAGAGCGAACGCTGGGGACCCCGTGAAATCGATCTGGATATTATCTTTTATGAACAGGTGAGGATGGAAACTCCGGAATTGGTAATTCCACATCCGGATTATCAAAACCGGAGATTTGTGCTTCAACCCTTGTGCGATATCGATCCCGAATTTCATCCCCCGGGAAGCCAGTTGACCATTTCTCAGTTATTAATTAAGTGTCCGGATAACAATCCATTAACCCTTATGGAAAACGAGTGGTACGCCCATGACATCACAATTTGAACATCTCAGGTATATCGCGATTGAAGGCGTCATCGGGGTTGGCAAGACCACCCTGGCAACAAAGCTGAAGGAAAGGATAGGCGGTAAATTGTTTCTGGAAGAGTTTGAAGAAAACCCATTTCTGGAAGATTTTTACCGTGATCCCGAACATTACGCTTTTCAAACCCAGCTCTTTTTTCTTCTCAGCCGCTACCGGCAGCAGGAAAAAATCATTCAATACGACTTATTCCATGAACGGGTGATTGCCGACTATATGTTCTATAAGGATCGCATTTTTGCCACCCTTAATCTGAACGAAAAAGAATTCGCCCTCTATAACATGGTTGCTCGAATCCTTGAAAAACGAATTGCCAAACCGGACCTGGCAATTTATTTGAGATCAACCACCGATCGCTTGATGAAAAATATCGCCTTGAGAGGAAGAGAATACGAACGACACATCCGACGGGATTATATCGAAGCCCTCTGTAAATTATACGATGAGTTTTTCTGGAATTACGATGAAACCCCCTTACTAATCATCAATGTAGAGAACATGGATTTCGTCAACAACGAAGAACATTTAAATCGCATTTTTACCGAAATCAGCCGCCACACTCGGGGAAAAAAAGTGGTAAATTTTAATTTATAATGAACGGTAGATTTTAATTTCCGGACTTTCCCTGAGCCCCGTACATCTTTACCCAGAAAGGAAAAATTTATGAATCCCTTTGTAGGAGAATTTAAACGATACAAATCTCTTCTGGAAAAGGCTATCGCTCAGGTACCTGATGAAGCTCTTTTCAATACCCTCAGCCCGAATGGAAATTCCATCGCCATCATATGGAAACATCTTTCCGGGAATTTTCGATCCCGATTCACCGACTTTCTGACCAGTGATGGAGAGAAGGAATGGAGAAACCGGGATTCTGAATTTATCGCTGACCAATCTCTTCAGAAGTCAGATTTAAAGGACATGTGGGACAATGCCTGGCAAATTTTAGAAGAATCCGTTTTTTCCCTTTCCTCCAAAGACATGAAGAGGCAGGTGACCATTCGAGGGGTGACCTTTACCGTTGAAGAAGCCCTTGCTCGATCGTTAGCTCATTTTAGCTATCATGTCGGACAAATCGTTTTTCTGGCAAAATACTTTACCGGTGACCAATGGAAATATCTGAGCATTCCTCCCGGGAAAAGTGACGAGTACAACCAAAATCCCAATAGAGAAAAAGAACGTTAACTTTGGAACTTTTTCATCCGTAAATTTCTTAAATAGCTATCTATTTTATTTCGGGATTGTGCGAAAAATAATTGTGGGTAGTTTCTTTTTTTAGAGTTTTGATATCATTTTTAAAACTTATTGAAGCCACAGAGATGACAGAGATTGCAAATTTTACTGAGGGGAAGAGAGATTTTTAAGAATTTTTTATTTCGACGCTTTCTATGGTTTAATCAACCAAACAACATTTACAAAGTGATTATCAATTTTGAAAATCAACAAAATGAATGGATTGTCAAATGTCTCTCATTCGATTGCTAATTTTATTTCTGTTGTTTTATTTAATCTTTAAATATATCAAACAATTGCTGACCCCCACCTCGCAAAAAGGTGCATTCAGAAAAGATGTAAGCCAGCCGACCCCACCCCCTCCCTATGATCCACGAGAAGTAGAGGATATCGAATTTAAGGAAGTGAAACGGAAAAAGGATGAAGGTAAAACAGAATAGGAATACACTACCGTCTGGGTCACATTTGACTATAATTTTACCCACAAAAGATCACCACGATTGGGATATTGGGCAAAGAATTTTTACCTCTTTGTTCTAACTCCCTGTGCGGGTTGATATGGGTTGAATAATTTAACAGTCCATTATAATCTCTTTTAGAAAAAAATTGCGTTACATCATCCCGAATTAACTCCTCCTGAATTAAGGTATTCAAGAGTTTATTCGACCATATTTAACATTAAAGAAATGATAAGATTGATGGGATGGCATCTGTTATCTACAGTTAATCACAATGGATAAAAACAGATTGACGAAAATCCCCACTCATCAAAAGTGAGGTGAAACTGAATGAAACAAAGGAAATATTCTACAGATGATCAAATTAACACTTTGCTAAATCGGGTTGTGGAAGAAGTAAAAGAGTTCGCTGAGGCCCAGTTTCAACGGATTCAAAGCCTAACCCGGATCGGTATTGCTCTTTCCGCGGAAAAGGACATCAACCGTTTGCTGGAATTGATTGTTGATGAGGCCATGAAATTTTCCAACGCCGATGCCGGTACTTTATATACCCTGGATGAGGAAGCGAAATGCCTGCGTTTTGAGATATTAAAGAACTTAACTTTAAAAACGCATATGGGTGGTACCAGTGGTATTGAAGTTACCTTACCTCCTGTGCCTCTTGAAATTAACGGGGAGAAGAATTTTTCCAATGTTTCCTCCTATGTGGCTTTAACCGGCAAGATTGTAAACATTCCGGATGTATACGAAGCCGAAGGATTTGATTTTACCGGCCCCAAAAAATATGATGCACAAACAGGCTACCGTTCTCGTTCCATGTTGGTTGTTCCGATGATGGATCACAACAACGAAATTATTGGAGTGTTACAATTATTGAATTCCCGCTCTCCTGAAAATGGGGAGATCGTTGCCTTTTCCAGAGAATATGAGCAATTAATCATTTCACTGGCATCGCAGGCCGCTGTGGCATTGGAAAATGCACAGCTTATCCAGAGTTTGAAAGATTTGTTCGAGGCTTTTATCAAAAGCATCGCCACGGCAATTGATGAAAAATCTCCTTATACGGGTGGCCATATTCGGCGGGTAACCGAATTAACCATGGATTTAGCGCGAGCAGTAAACGAAACCCGAGAAGGTCCCCTGGCACAGGCCAGGTTTACAGAAGACGAACTTGAGGAGCTGCGAATTGCTGCCTGGATGCACGACGTGGGTAAAATCACCACCCCTGAGTATGTCGTTGATAAATCACGAAAACTGGAAACCATTTTTGACCGCATTGAACTGGTCAAAACCCGTTTCGAATTAGCCAAACAACAGATACGTTTGAAAATGCTGGAAAGCCAGCTTTACCAACAGCAGCCCGGTGAAGCTTCAACAAGCAATCAAAAACAACTGGAAGCCGAAATACAAAGGAGATGCAAGGAACTGGACGACGATTTTGCTTTTCTCGAAAAATGCAACAAGGCCGAAGAGTATCTGGAAGATTCAGCCCTGCAACGATTAAAAGAGATCGCCGCTAAACAGGTTGAAATTAATGGCCACATGGTTCCTCTACTCACCGAAGAGGAACTCAAAAACCTATCCATTAGAAAAGGTACTCTTACCGAGGAAGAACGAAAGATTATCGAAAACCACGCATTAATGAGCTATAAAATTTTACAACAACTACCCTTCCCCAAAAAGCTTTCCCATGTTCCGGAATATGCCGGTGGTCACCATGAAAAGCTTGATGGTACTGGATATCCCTTCGGGCTAACAGCCGAAAAACTTCCACTTCAAGCACGCATCATGGCTCTGGCAGATGTATTCGAAGCGCTAACCGCGAAAGATCGCCCCTATAAAGACCCCATGAAATTATCCACCGCTATCCAAATCCTGGAAAAAATGACCCACGCTAACCATATCGACCCGGATTTATATGAACTCTTTATCAAGAAAGGGTTGCATCTGAAGTATGCTCAAAAAGAACTCTATCCGGAACAAATTGATCTCGATTAGAAAATCCTTGCAAAGCGAGACTCACTCCCCTATACTTGAAACTTTGAATGAACGCAGGTAAGGCCTGCTCCGATACCTATATAGTTCGAAATAAGAGATTGGAATGAAGTTGGTCGTGTTTGAAAAACCAACCCCTTAAATATGAATTCTTTAAATGATTTGAAAATTGGGTTAGCCCTGAGTGGAGGAGCCACCCGGGGAATGGCACATCTGGGTGCCCTGAAAGCCCTTACTGAGAATGGTATTTTCCCCAATGCTGTGGCGGGCACCAGTATTGGTGCTCTGGTGGCAACTTTATATGCCTTCCAGGTACCGTTAACCACCATGTATGAACATGCCAAAGAGCTGAACTGGTTAAAAGTATCCAATTTTACCCTTTCCCGAACGGGATTGTTAACCAACAAACCGATCGGCGAACTAATTGAAGAGCTAATCGGTGATGTGAACATTGAGGATGCCCCTATCCCTCTGGCAATTGTCACCACGGATATCGCCACAGGTGAAAAAGTGGTACTTCGGGAAGGCAATGCAGCCCTTGCAGTGATGGCCAGTACCTGTGTGCCTGGAATCTTTCAACCTATTGAACTGGAAGGGCGGTTATTGGTGGATGGTTTTATTCTGGAGAATGTTCCCATTACTCCCCTGATGGACATCCAATGCGATATGATCGTTGCGGTAAATCTCAGTGCTCGAAAAAAATATCGGGTTCCGGATGGTTTGTTGGATATTGTCCTGAATGCTCTGGATATCGCGGTTGATGCCAACATGCAAAAACATCTACCCGGAGCAGATATTTTGATTGAACCGGACCTCTTTACCATCATGGAACAGGAAGAGATTGAAGAACCCTATCAGGCATTTTATGATGAAGGATTTCATACAACTATGATGCGTATCAAAGAAATTCAGATGTTAATTAACAGATATCAACGAAAAAAAGAACCAAAATTATGGAGGAGATTTAAGCGCTTTTTTTCTCCTTCCACTCCCTAACTGAACAGAAACTTATCATCCCTTTGTTAATTTATGTGCCACTTTTAAGTAAAAAAAAAAGCGGTCCTTTCAGACCGCTTTTATAATCAAATATATTGTCTTTTCTATTCCATTGTCCCGGCGTCTTCGTCAGGGGTAGTGTTTTCTGCCACTGTAGCGGTTGACGTGGTTTTCTGATATGGGCAACTAGAGCAATCTTTCTTTTCTGCTGTAACAGATTGTGCTTTTTTATTGGGATGGGGACAATCGGCAGAAGAGACGTTACATTCCCCGGATTTAGCTTTTTGCAAATCCATTACAACAGCGGCGTTTCCACTCTGTTCAGATTTATAAGTGCAACCACTATTATCGGAAGCCTTCACAATTCCTGCCTTCTCAGCAGTCTGGCAGAAAAAACTATTGTAGCTAAACGAAATCCCGGTTAACAAGAGAATCGCTGCCACAGCTGTAATCCAGAGCACTTTTTTATTTTTCATGGGAAACTCCTTTCCATTATTTTCTAATCCTTTAAAAATTGTTTATTTATCATACGGACATTTTTCCTGAAAAGCAAGGCAATTCATGCCTCTCTGAAAATATAATTTTTATGTGTTTTACAGAAAATTCTTCCTGCCCCCCCAAAAAACAAACGGCACAGGGTGAACTGTGCCGTTTGTTTCGAATAATTTTTGTTGTCAACGTCGTTACAAAACAACAACATCCTGGGCTTGAGGACCTTTGGGGCCCTCGGTCAGGGTAAATTCCACTTCCTGGTTTTCCTGGAGAGTGCGATAGCCATCCCCACGAATGGAGCTGTAGTGCACAAAAATATCCTGGCCTTCGCTACTGGAAATGAAGCCATACCCTTTCTTTGCATTAAACCACTTAACGACTCCAGTAATACGATTGTCCATAAAAATTACTCCTTTAAACTACGAAAAACTTGGAAAATTAAAAGAACACTTAATGGGGTTAGAGAGGGGTCTATTCGAAGAGTATCGAAAAAACACCAACCTAACCATGCGAAGATACAGAAAATCGATGATAATGTCAAAGAATAAAATTTTTTGTAACATCAACAAGCATAGCAGGATAATCAACTTTTTTTAATGGGAAGTTTCTCCCTCTTCTTCATGCTCATGCTCACCAGCTTCTTCTGTTTCGCCCCGGGTGATATCCAACTTAGCTCGTTTTTCAGGAGGCAGACTGGCTATCATCGTAGACTGTAACCCTTTGATCAGTTGTTGTTTCTGATTATCATCCAGGCGGGCATCACTATGCATAATTTTATAAATGGGAAGTGGCATTTCCCCCTCAGATATAACCTCCTGTACTTCTTCCAGGTCATCGGTATGTTTGCTATGTGCCCAATCCGAGAAATTTAAATGTTCACGCCCTTCCTCGACATCCCGCTGAACCAGCCAGGACATCGGAGCGATGTGACTATACCAGGGCCAAACCGTCTCATGACTATGACAATCAAAACAAGCTGATTTGGCCATCTGACGGGTTTGTGGACTGTCCCAGTTGGGTTCGCTTTTAACAGGGGGGTTGTTATGATCTCGACCATAGGGCACAAATTGAATGAGAACAAACACCCCGATTAACCCCAGCACCAGCTTTTTCAGTTTACCACTACTTCCCTTTTCCATATACTTTCCTCCATTCTTAGTTAATGAATAAAACAATAGATTGCGATGAACATTCAAAATTTGACCCGGTGCTCAATGGCTATCTCCAGTTGTTGATAGGCTTTTCTTAACGCTTGTTCAACTTCCTCCGGGGTTTTTTTTCGGGCGAAGATAAAACCCAGATATTTACCTCCTTGAGGCATGGGTGTTAACTCCTGACCATTTGGAATGGTTATAATAACATCCTCGATGCCATCAATTGCATTTGCACGTTCCACGTTTTTTACCTGTTTTAAAATACCCTCTTCTTCTACTGGTATCATCATAACACCAGCCGCGCTAGACTCTCTCTGAATATCCTGAATGTTTTCACCGATAGCTGCTCGCAAAATCACCTCTTCCAGCGTTATATTTTGAGTAAAGCGCAAAATTCGGGAACAAAGTCCGCCAATAGAACGAGCCGCTATTTCCACCACCCAACATCCATCCTCGTTGATCCGCATTTCTGCATGCACCGGCCCCTGCTCTAAACCCAGTGCTCTGGCTGCTCTCCACGCTGTATGGATGACCTCCCGTTGAACATATCCGGGGAGTCGGGATGGAGTGGTATAAATGGTTTCAATGAAATAAGGACCTTCCAGTGGATCGGGTTTATCAAAAATAGCCAACGTTTTCAATTCTCCCTTTACCAGTATCCCTTCCAGTGCAACTTCCAAACCCGGGATATAATCCTCAACCAGAACTTCCCTGGCCTCCTTCCCATAAGCACGGGATGAGACCTCCGGAGAAGATAACAATTCTTTTAAAAATTCCAGCGCATTCTCCATTTCCTTTGCATTATTCACCCGAATCACACCTCGACTGGCAGAGAGAAAAGTTGGTTTTACCACACTCGGGTAGTTTGTTTTTTTGGCGATCTTCGAAACGCGTTGGGAAATAGAGTATCGTTGAAACCCGGGGGATAATAATCGGGCTTTCTGAAGTTTCTCACGCATCAAAAACTTATTACGGGCAGCTTCCAGAGCGGGTATGGGATTATGAGGTTTTCCCAACTTTTCGGAAACAAGTCCGGCTAAATAGACGGAGGTATCATCCACTCCAATGACTACATCGAGAGGTTTTTTTTGATGAAATTCCTGAACCCGGTGAACCACTTCCTCCGGTTTACGAAAATTGAGTGCCAGTGTGGTATCGGGAATTAAAGAAGCCATCGCCTGACGATGATCCGAGGCAACGACCAGATCCAGGTTTAATTTTGTAGCCGCCGCCATAAAATCATGGGTACGATAAGTCGTTGAAGGGAGGATTAACATTAATCGCTTCATCGTGAATCCAGGCCTCCGCTATTCCCATTCTCCAAACTTCGAACATTGTATACCGCTTTCCCATCTGCCACTCGTTTATGAGGATTTTCATGAAAGGCAACCATTTCAGTGACCACGATTCGGTTCCCCCGACGAATCACTTTGCCCTCTGCTACTAAATCACGGGGATCACCCGGGAGGAGATAATCCACCCGAATATCGATAGTCGATAGACGGTCTTCCGGTTGCATCAGGGTGGTCATGGCCGCGGCCCCACCAGCACTATCCAGCAAAGCGGATATTACCCCACCATGCAATGCCGGCCGCCGGATGTCACCAATTAATTCATTCCGAAAAGGGATGACCAACCGGGCATAGTTTTCTTCTACCAACACTACTTTTATCCCCAGATAAGTATTAAAGGGGATAATTTCTTCAAATACTTTCTTGATAATGTCACTGGAAATCATGGATGTATTTTTTCCTATTCCTGTTCCTGAGTGAGACTTTCAAAGGGCAAAAGATACACAGAAATTTCTCTAAATTCAAACTGTAAGGTACTCATGACAAGTGATACGATACCTGTTTATTTTGCATTTTCCCATTTAATTAAGTGGTTTCAGTGTTTTTT
>RFIL01000088.1 GCA_003695285.1 Calditrichota bacterium | reverse complement strand
TGTTTTTGACTTTGCATCGAAGCGGAGTTTATATGCTTCCGGTATGTCATTCAGATTATGAAATTTACTCATGATGACGCGACGAGCAAGAGGACTATAAATTTGACGGTTCAGGTGAGAATATAAATTGGTATTAAACCCTCTGACGTGGGTATAGGGTTGTACGAAAAAATATATCGCGTTAATCATAAAAAACAATTTCAAAGGACTCAGGTAAGGCTTTCGTCTTCCCCTTACATACTCCTGAGTTAGAAATCCCGGTCGGGTTAACAAAATCACCAATGTACGAAAGAAACGAGAATCCAGATTGGTTAACTTGCTAAGAAATTTGCTGAAATTATATCGAAGAGAAAATTCATTCCGGTCGATTTTTTTTTCACCACAGTGGGCGCAAAAATTCCCTGAAAACCGCTCACCGCAGGTAGGGCAGCTATCCCTATTTTTAACTGAGGGTTGAACCATGGATGATAACAGTGATATTAATGTTAGTTGAAAAACCTGAGTGTTTTTAAGGAGATTCCTCCAACAGAACCACTTTCGCGGCGGTATTTTCCCAAAAAGACAGGAAAAACCCCTATGAAGTAGCTCCCCGGGAGAAAGGATAACTGATTGAGATATTCTTAACAACTCATTTTTTCATCGCTACATACCAGATATCAATTTGTTTTAAGAAACGGCAGGGAACGCTGGAAATCCCCTTCCATAAACTTCTATTCACTGCTTACTGAAAACTGATTACTGATTCCTGACTCCACATTCACTATTCCCGTTTATAAATTGCAAGGCTTACCCGGTAATCCTCCTGCTTTATGGTCTGATTCAATTTCGGATAGGGGGTTAAAGAAACCAGCTTGATGGCGTAATCCTCATAAAACACCACTTGCGGCTTCAGGGTAGTGTTTAATTCAAAGGACTCCGGTTTGAAGTTTTTCTTCTGTACGGTAATCTGCACCTTACCGTTTCCCTCCCAGATACATTCAGCTCCTTCCGGACAGCGAGAGTCATTCAGAACCGAATCCATTTTCACTGCCAGCTTTTCCTCTGGAATTTCCACTTGTTTAAAGTTGGGGATAGTTATCTCGGCTATTTTTATCGGGTAAAATTCCTGAAAGTTCTCATCACTTGCAGTGGGGATATTCGTTTTGTGATTGCAACCCATTCCAACCATCACCAATAAAGTTACACCCAGTAGAACCGGATAGGAAACCATGGTCATTCCCCTTCTTAATGTTCCTTGTGTGAACTAAGTTTAAGGGGTAACTATATAAGAATCAACCTAAAATCTTAAAATCGCTTCCCCGGTCTTACCGGTGGAACGATAACAGACGATGTTCATTGCTCTATTTAACTCTGGATTATCGCCATTAGAGGTTTTATATTTTTATCTTAAAAGATACAAGAATGGTTAAAAAACCTTTTATGGAAAACAGATATCGTTTACTCTACGAGCTTTTTCACTCCATCACCTCCACCCTGGATACGGAAAAATCGCTCAATTTAATTATAGATGCGGCGGTAAATATCACCGGGGCAACCAATGGCTCTTTAATTCTCATTGATTGGGAAAAGGAGGTGTTAAATATTAAAGTTTCCCGGGGTTTTGTATCCCACATTGGCGATGTTCGCTTACGTGTGGGCGAAGGGGTGACCGGTTGGGTGGCAAAAACCGGAACCCCTCTGTTAGTATCGGATGTCAGCAAGGAGCCTCGCTACGTGGAAGTAAACCCGGATATCCGTTCCGAGTTGGCCGTTCCACTGATTTTGGAAGACCGGGTGATCGGTGTGGTGAATGTCGATAGCACCCGCGTAAACGGATTTACAGAAGAGGATTTAGACCTGCTAACCCTCCTATCCCGACAGGCGGCACGAGTTATCCAGAATGGAATGTTATACAATACCACCCGTCGCAAGGTGGAAGAACTTTCCACCCTCATCCAGCTTAACAAAACTATCGCCAGCACTTTTTCTCTGGATAAAATTTTGAAAGAGATTGTATATCGCACCGCCCTGTTAATGGATTCTCAATCCTGTAGTGTCCTGTTGCTTTCCGAAACCGGGAATGAATTGGTACTCAAAGCCCGTTATGATGAAAACAATGAACCCCATAGCGAGCAACTCTACCCACTCGATAGTGAAATATTGAAGACCTGTTTTCAAGCGAAGCAATCATTGATTCTTTCCGGCATCAACGACACATCCCAATTCCCATTTCAGGAAATTTCCGGGACAGATTTCCAGTCCATGATAGCCGTCCCCCTGATTGCGCGGGAGGAGGCGATTGGAATCATTGTCATATTTAAATCTCAAGCCTATAAATTTCAGGAGGATGAAAGGCGTCTACTGGAAACGTTCGCAGATTTATGCGCTATTGCCATTGAAAACGCTCGTATGTATGAACGCATGCTGACACTGGAGGAGCAAATTCGTCATGCGGAACGATTAGCAGCGGTGGGCGAGCTGGCAGCGGGAATTGCCCATGAAATTCGAAACCCCCTTACCATTGTTAAGATGTTGCTGGATGCCGGGGGTACCCTGACAGAAAAGGACCGTTCTGTCATCCGCGAAGAAATCCATCGAATGAATCAGATTATTACCTATTTGCTGGACTATACTCGCTCTCAGGAAACCAGTCGGGAAATTTGCGATGTGAACAAAAATCTCGAGAATTCCCTGTTACTCCTTTCCAGAGAAATTGATAAACGAAATATTCGGATACATAAGGAAATGGCTTCTGGGCTGCCGCCGGTGTATGCCAATCCGGTTCAATTGCAACAGGTGTTTCTGAACTTGCTGTTGAATGCGATTGATGCCATTGAAAGCCATGGAAAAATCAAGGTCAGCACCGGTGAGGTAAATTCCGGTGTTGAGATTGTCATCCAGGACAACGGACCCGGGATATCACCTGAGATAAAGAAAAAATTATTTGTACCATTTACAACCAGCAAATCAAAAGGGTTGGGTCTGGGATTATCTATTGTGAAAAGAATCATCGAAGCGCATGATGGGATGATTCAAATTCAGAGTTCTCGTTCCAAAGGTACTCGAGTGAAATTATGGTTACCTTCTGGTACGGAATCCCAGGAACATCCAACTGAAAAAGAAATGGTAAAAGAAAATTAAGTAATGAGAACTATCCAGAGGAAATCCAATTCTGTTTAACCTCAACATTTAACCATTAGGTTTAAGGATAAACATTCCTGTCAAAAGATGAAAAAAGAAATGCCTAAAATTTTAATAGTAGATGATGAACCCAATATCCACTACTCTTTTGAGAAAATACTACCGGATAGCTATCATCTGCTTTCTGCCCATTCTGCAGAAGAAGCCCTGAATGTTTTCTCCAGGGAAAACCCGGATGTTGTCGTAATGGATGTAAAATTGCCTGCCATGGATGGTCTGGAGGCTCTCCAAAAAATGAAAAAGCTGGACGCTCGTACTCCTGTTATCATGATGACGGCATTTGGCACCGTGAACACTGCTATCACCGCTATGAAGTATGGTGCTTACGAATATCTTTTAAAGCCTTTTGATGTCAATCGTATGCGTCAGGTGATTGAACAGGCACTGGAGAGTAGTGATTTAATGCGACGTCAGGTCGTGGTGGCCAGTGAAGGCGGTCTGGAAGATGAGGAAGGAGACCTCATCGTTGGTTCCTCAGAAGTGATGCAACAGATTTATAAATTAATCGGACAGGTCGCCCATCAGGATATACCGGTCCTCATCTGCGGAGAGAGTGGAACCGGTAAAGAACTGGTCGCACGGGCTATTTATCACCACAGTAAAAGAGCTCATCAACCCTTCCTGGAAATCAACTGTGCGGCTCTCCCGGAAACGCTCCTGGAGTCCGAATTATTTGGTCATGAGAAGGGAGCCTTTACCGGTGCTACGGAAAAACGGATTGGAAAATTTGAACTGGTAAACGGGGGCACGTTATTCCTGGATGAAATCGGGGAACTTTCCCTCTCCAGCCAGGCAAAGCTGCTGAGGGTGTTGCAATATGGCACCTTTACCCGGATCGGGGGGAAGGAAGTTATCCATACCGACGTGAGAGTACTGGTGGCTACCAATCGCAATCTAAAAGAAGAAATTAAAAATGGCAATTTTCGGGAAGATTTATACTATCGATTGAATGTTATCACCATCAATCTTCCCCCTCTGGATGAACGCCGGGAAGACATCCCGGAACTGGCCCACTACTTCTTAAAACGCTACGGGAAAGAGAGTGGAAAACAACTCAAAGGATTTACCAAAGAGGCAATGAATCAGCTGGTAAATCATCACTGGAAAGGGAATGTTCGACAGCTGGAAAATTGTATCCGTCGCGCGATTGTGCTGGCCAGGGGTTCCACCATCAC
>RFIL01000519.1 GCA_003695285.1 Calditrichota bacterium | reverse complement strand
TGTGCGATATGATTGATGGGAAGGTGGCACGAAGAGGAGGTCTGTCTTCTCATTTTGGAGCTTTGTTTGATAGCAGTCTGGATCGTTATGCCGAGTTTTTCATGTTCTTTGGAGTGGGAATTTTCTTCCTCCGACAGGATACTCCACTGGGGATGTGGACCACGATCTTTGCTTTCCTGGCCCTGGGTGGTTCCATGATGGTGAGCTATGTACGCGCCCGGGCAGAAGGGCTTGGATACGAATGCAAGGTTGGAGTGATGCAGCGCGCAGAACGGATTGTTTTGATTGGGGTAAGCTCTCTCCTCCATGAATACGTGTTGATGGTCGTGGTGTGGTTAATTGCCATTCTGGCAAACTTTACTGCCTTCCAGAGAATGTATCATGTCTGGCATTCGGAAAAGTCGGCTGTCTCCAACGAAGAGATTGACAAGGAATTGGGTATATAGCGAACCTGGATTCCCCTGATTGGGGATATTTTATTTTAAGAACCAATTTCCATGGCTATCAGTACCTCAATTCGCCCATAGCTATGGCCATTGAACTATAAACTTTAAACATTAGTGAAGGAAGAGGAGCAAAACATGGAAGAATATCCTAAAATTGAGATTGCGCCCGCCAAAGGAAAATTGGGTGTGTTAACTCCCGGGATGGGAGCTGTGGCAACGACGTTCATCGCAGGGGTGATCGCGGTAAGAAAAGGACTTGGCTCTCCTTATGGTTCCCTTACCCAGATGGGTACCATTCGACTGGGAAAACGAACAGAACATCGCACTCCGCTCATTAAGGATTTTGTCCCCCTGGCTGAACTGGATGATATCTATTTTGGCGGTTGGGATATTTTTGAAGACAATGCTTATCAATCGGCATTAAAAGCAGGGGTTCTGGAAAAAACACTCCTGGATCAAATTCGACCGGAACTGGAAACCATCCGTCCCTGGAAAGCGGTATTTGATAAACAGTATGTCAAAAAGCTGGATGGAGATTTTGTAAAAACCGGGGGCAGTAAGTGGGATTACGCACAGATGGTGATGGAAGATATTCAGCGGTTTCAAGAAGAAAATAAACTGGATCGTATGGTTATGGTCTGGTGTGGGAGCACTGAGATCTTTCTGAAACCGGACAAGGTGCATGAATCACTGGAATCCTTTGAAAAGGGATTAAAGGAAAATCATCCGGCGATTGCTCCCAGTATGATTTATGCTTATGCCGCTGCCAAGATGGGTATCCCCTATGCCAATGGTGCACCCAATTTGACCGCCGATATTCCGGCCTTTTATGAACTGGCAAAAGAGACCCATACTCCACTTGCCGGAAAAGATTTTAAAACCGGCCAAACGTTGATGAAAACCATCATTGCTCCGGGACTTAAAGCCCGGATGTTGGGATTGGCTGGTTGGTTTTCTACCAACATCCTGGGAAACCGTGATGGTGAAGTGCTGGATGATCCCGAATCCTTTAAGACCAAGGAAGAAAGTAAACTATCCGTGCTGGATCAAATATTACAACCGGATCTTTATCCGGAGTTGTACAAGAACTTTTATCATAAAGTGCGGATAAACTATTATCCTCCGCGAGGTGATAATAAAGAGGGCTGGGATAATATTGATATTTTTGGCTGGTTGGGGTATCCCATGCAGATTAAGATCGACTTTCTCTGCCGGGATAGCATTCTGGCTGCCCCAATTGTTCTGGATCTGGTGCTTTTTATGGACCTGGCCAAACGGGCCGGTTTTTCAGGGATTCAAGAATGGCTCTCTTTCTACTTTAAAAGCCCGATGACAAAACCAGGCTTGTATCCGGAACATGATCTCTTCATTCAGTTAATGAAATTGAAAAATACATTGCGCTTTATGAAGGGTGAAGAACAAATCACCCACCTGGGAGCTGATTATTACGAATTTTATAAATAATTGTAATTTTCGGCAACAACCACAGAGCTACAATAAAAGAGGATAAAATCGACGAAAGATTCATGTAATTGTACTGAGAGTTTGAATTGCTTAGAAATGTTATATTGGTGTCAATATGAATCTGTTATCAGTGTTCGAATCCTTTACCCTGAATTCTCTGTGGTGAACAGTTACAAAAATGTTGATCTTGTTCGGGTTTTGAATTAGGAGGGTTGTATTCCTGCCTTGTTCATCAATCTGTTATTTGTTCTTTTATTAAAAAAATATTCGCTATAAATTTTGAACGCCCCACTTAATGTCGGGGCGTTCATTTTGATGTTTAAAAAAATCAGTTTAGCACCGATAACTATTTTCATTAAAACTAAACGGTTGCCTATCTGAAATAGTGGGTGTGTCCATTGTCTAGCGACAGAAAATCAACGTTAAAAGATGTTCTGAAAACCTCTTTCCCGGCGGCAATAGATCTTTCCTCCCAAACCGTTGCCTGGTTGATTGAAGCCATTTTCATCGGACACCTGAACGCAGCAGCTCTGGCAGGGGTAGGGTTTGCTTTACAGGTCATCATATTAACTTTTACCGTGGTTCTTACTTTTGTGGTGGGAGCCTCAATTATTATCGTAAGATATCTTGGAGCCCGGGATACCTGGAATGCGAATCATGTGCTTGCTCAGGCTTTGATTCTGGGAACAATCTTTTCGTTTTTCATTGCCTTTTTATGGTACTTTGGCGGTACCCAGATTTTTCATATCATCAAGGAAGATGAACCCATGGCAAGGCTGTATAGCATTAATTATCTAAAAACGATTTCCTTATTTGGTCCCCTCATTATCGTAAACTTTATCGCTCTGGGCATTATGCGAATGGCGGGGGATACTCTGTTAACCATGAAAGTCAGTCTATTTGCCAACACCATTCATCTCACTCTTGATCCCATCTTAATCTTCGGTCTATTTGGATTTCCCCGGCTGGAAGCGCAGGGGGCAGCAATTGCCGTGGGCACAGCCCATTCGTTGGCTTTTTTTCTAACCTTCTATTATTTACGAAGTCGTAAATCGGTGCTATTTCTTTCCTTTCGGGAATATACCACCCCGAATTTTCAAACGTTCAAACGGCTTTTTAAACTCGGATTTCCCACTACCGTTGAACAGCTGGTGTGGGCTCTGGGGCAACTGGTGCTCAGTTTTTATGCGGCCCGG
Organism: Calditrichota bacterium; assembly: GCA_003695285.1. GTDB lineage: Bacteria > Calditrichota > Calditrichia > RBG-13-44-9 > J075 > J075. The sequence continues at coordinate 183 of RFIL01000519.1, read as the reverse complement.
ATGAGTATCGTCATTCTGGCCGCTCATCAAGTTTTTGTACGGATTCAATCCGTGTTAACCATGGCTTACCAGGGATTTGGAATGGCTTCTATGATGTTGGTGGGCAAAAATATCGGTGCAGAAGAAGAACACCAGGCATTACATACCGGAAAGATTGCCGGGAGAGTAGCGTTCTTTTCCTCG
>RFIL01000087.1 GCA_003695285.1 Calditrichota bacterium | reverse complement strand
GGACCGGTTTCGGAAAAAGAACAAAGAGGACGTTCCGCAATCTCCCCGCACAAAGAAGTCCTCCTCTTCCAAACCATCTCGCCCCGGTGGATAATTTCCTGAGAGCGACACGATTCCCTCCGAACCCTCGATTCCATTTCGTCCCGATCCGGAGGATGGTTGACTCCCATAGCAAAAACATTCAATATCTCCGGATAGTGGCGACACCACCTTTCATCCCGGATAAGGAGAACTATGCGAAAATTCTTTCGATATGCCATTTTTGAAAATCGATGGCTCTGGGCGCACATGCTCCTGGGGTTAACAGCAGCTAAAATATTATCAACTTCAGTTAGTGATCGATGGGTGGTGATAGCCATTCTGGCTGGTGCACTGGTATGGGAGGCTGGCGAATGGTTGTTCACCGACATAAAAGAAATTTATGGGAGCGTGGAAATTTTTTTAATGGATTCTACCGGAGACATTCTGGGTGCCATGCTCATGGTAACAATCTTTCTGCTTTAGGACCTTACCCGGGAAGGAGATGCTCCCCCATTTTTTCCCGATTTTCTATAAACCGTATCCCCAGCTCTTCCAGCTCATCCAGTATGGGTTGATAAATTTCTTTTTCGACCGGGATGGTGGTACCCGCTCGTTTAATTTTTCCCTCGAGTATCAACCGGGTAGCAATTGCCGCCGGATAGGAAACACATTTGGCGGTGGCACCATTTTTACCCGGATATCCCCGCTCTTCCAGAGTGAGGTGTACTTTTTCTTTTCCGGTAGGATAGCTCACCCAAAATTCATGTTCCATCAAAATCATATCCTCTTCTCCCGGCTGGTACTGCATTTTACGGAACATTAAAGTGTTAAGGAAATCCAGAGGAGTGGTCGTATCGGTCTCCATGGTTTCATCACCAAACAACCCAATCCATTGCAATCGTTGAAACACTTCTTCACTTTCCCCATCCAGAATGTTAACCAGAAAGGAGCGGACCTTCTCCACGACTTCCCTGCCCGGATAACGATGAAAAATCCTACCCAGCACTTCCTTCCGGGACAACGATTTTACCCCCTGCAAGGGCTGGACCTCCAGAAGCCCCATCTCCCTCAGGCTTTTCATGGTTTTTCCCCATCCCGGATAGCGCAGGGTGCCCCGGAAGACACTGTGCGCTTCCTCTATGTGATATTTTTGCTGATAAGGCAATGCGTCACGATTGGGGAAACTTTCCAGCTGATGAGAATTTATATTACGAGGAACACAATGTTCAAACAGGTGTTCCGGTGAAATTTCCACCACCTCATCATTTTCCAGATATCGTGCGCCGGAACGCGCCGCTAACAATACCCCTCTGGGACTCCAGGAAAATTTATACTTCCAGGGATTATTGGCAGCATTGGGAGCCGGTAATCCACCACAATAGGAATAAAACCGTTCCACAACCCCATTCCTGGAATGAACCTCATCAATGAATCGGCAGGCGGACATATGATCAATACCGGGATCCATCCCGCTTTCCATGAGAATAATGATCCCCTTCCCTTCCGCCTCCGCCTGATAGGCCTTGATATCCTCCCGCAAATAGGAGGTGGTAACCAGATGTTTGCGGCATTTCAGACAGGCGCGTACGATTTTCTCATGAATGGTATAAGGTAGGAGACTCACCACAACCTCAGCCTGAGAAACAAGGCTTTCCACAGCGGCTTCATCCGTCACATCCACCACCACCTTCTCCCCTTGAGGGCTGACCTCCAGCAAAGTGTCTATTGCCGGTGAGAATTCTTTACTGGCAACCACCACTCTCAAATGATGCTTTAAGAGGTATTCAATTAAAGGCCGGGCAATCATTCCGGCACCAAAAACAACCACTCGCTTCATTTTTCTCTCCTGTTCAATGTTTCATCTCTATCCATTTCCATTATCGAACGAAACCGGATAATTCTGTAAAAAGAAGACGGTTGACATGTATCCTGATACACAAACGAATCAAAAAATCTTAATTATTTTAAATTCGGATTGTTCATGGTTCAGATGATTGTACTGACCATGCTCAGCGGAAAGGATGGCGGAGGTGTACAGATTCTTTCAATGACCAACCTGTTTTGCCGGGATATAAGAAGCTGAATTTATCATATTCTACAGAATTATCAAAATTTTTCCTGTTGAAAGCCCAACTTTTCCTTCGCCTTTCAATCTTAGTATAATTCGTAAGGCAACTATCAGAAGTGATAACGGATTTATGGTATTTTTAATGGGCAGGATGAAGAATAAAAAAAATCTTTACTAGTTTAAGAAAACTTTACAAATTCAACTCTTAAAATATTTATCCAGAGGGAATGTGCTCATAAAATGGTCTCCGAAAAACTGACATTCTTCAGGAGTTTTACCCATGAAACAGATTCTTATCCTCGGGGCTGGATTTAGTACTCCAGCTTTAATTCATTATTTGCTGGACAAGGCGGAAGAAAATGACTGGTTTGTAACGGTTGGTGACATTGAGGTGGAGAAAGCTGAGCGGATCGTGAATCACCATCCCCGGGGCGCAGCCATCGTATTTGATGTCAATGATGTCAACATGCGTACCACCCACATCAAAAAGGCTGATGTGGTGGTGAACATGCTCTCTCCGGTGTATCAATACCTGATTGCTCTGGACTGTCTTCACCATGGCAAACATATGATTTCCGCATCCTACGAGGACATCCGTGTACAACATTTGAATCTGGATGCCCATCGAAAGGGGATCCTGATCCTGAATGAAATGGGGCTGGATCCCGGTCTGGACCACATGTCCGCCATGGCATTGATCGATGATGTTCATCAGCGAGAAGGCGTTATCAAATCTTTCCTCTCCTATGGTGGCGGTTTGCCTGCCCCGGAAATAAACAGCAATCCCTTGCGCTATTGTATCACCTGGAACCCTCGCAATGTGGTCCGAGCCGGTGAAGCGGGTGCTCAATACATGGAAGAAGGGCAAATCAAACTGCTCCCCTATCATCAGGTTTTTAAACGCACCTGGCCAGTGGAAATTGAAGGGATTGGCACTCTGGAAGCTTACCCCAACCGCAATTCGCTGATTTATCGCCATCGATTCGGATTGAACGGTGTGAATACCCTGATCCGGGGAACCCTCCGCTACCCGGGATGGAGTGAGACCTGGTATCATATCGTGAATCTGGGGTTGACCAATGATTCGCTTCCCATCCCGGATTTGCACCGACGCACCTATCGGGAATTTATGCAAATGTTCCTTCCCCTTTCCATCTCCGGGAAAAAGCCGGAAACCCGACTGGCTAATTATCTGGGAATTAGCCCCACCGGGAAGATTATGGAAAACCTGCGCTATCTGGGATTGTTTTCTGATGAAGTCATTGGTGGCAATGTAAAAACCGCTGCCGATGTGATGATGAAAATTGTGCTCGACAAACTCCAATTCCCACCCGGAGGCCGGGATATGGTTATCATCTGCCATGAAATTCAGGTGGAATACCCCAGAGAAAATTACCGGAGTGAATGTTTGAGGACGACTTTTACCGAATATGGAGACCCAGACGGCTTTACCGCCATTGCGAAAACAGTGGGGTTACCTACCGCCATTGCCACAGCCCTTCTCCTGAGAGGTGAACTCCCATTAACCGGGTGCCACATCCCCACCATCCCGGCGATTTATGTTCCGGTATTAAGAGAATTAAAAAAATTGGGATTTGCATTTAAAGAAGAGATCATTATTCCTGAGGAAGAAACGTAATACCGGGAGGATGAAAAACAATCCTCCCGGTGCATGCTTCCATCAGTCATCTTCAACTCGCTGCACCGCTGGTTTTAAATATTGAAATGAAGGTGTCAATTTCCCTTGATGTACTATGACGGCCTCTTTAAATCCCTCCGGTAATTCCAAAGCTTCAAATGGCACATTGAAATCCGCTGCTGCCAATCCCGGCACATAGGGCAATAAGGAATTACCGAAAAACTCACTGGATTCCCGCGGTAACTCGGTGGGGAGCTTATCCACTGCCAAGATCACCACTCCCCTGCCCTCCCAGCCATCCAATGCCTCACCGGTTTCCGGATGATAGACATAAACCGGATTCCTGGAATTGGTAGCTTTTACCGTTGCTTCAATGGAACCTTCAATATCGCAGGTGATATCCCCAATGATCCGAAGCCGTGGAGTGGTCTCTTTTTGAAACAGTTCTTTAAGATATTTCTTACTCAACAATCGAGGGTATCGGGGCTCCCAGTAAATTCCGTTGATGAGCATGGTCAAATAGGGAACATACTGTTCAAATTTTCCCTGAAAAAATTCCGGATGCTCGTTAAACTCAAACCAGGTGAATTCATCAATGTGGGCTTGCCCCGGAATGGGTTCGAACATATCATATTTATGAAATTCTACTTTATAGACATGAGTGGAATCAAATTCCTTTTTTCGAAAAAATTCCGTTAACTCCCCGGCGGAGATCTGAATCGAAGGGAGTAAATCATAAATCTCCTGGGCTCCCTTCGAAACCTGTCCGTAACCGGTAAATCCGCAGACAAATGGGGTTAACGCCGGGGGTAAGCCATGCTCACGGATTTGGTTACCCACCTCCCGGATGGCTGCTTTGGCTGCTTCCAGGCTTTCGTATTGATGTGCCGGTTGAATCTCAGCAAAGGGGGTGTGATATCCCTCCCATTGCAACCGTCTCCCCAGAGCCCATAAGGAATCAATCATCCCGGCATACCCGGCAAAATTTCCAAAAAAGATGGTGCGTCGATGATTGTGATCTTTTACAAGTTCATAATCCAGAAGCGTATCTTTGAGCTCTAAAATTTTTTTCAACATGGGCATGTTATAGGGCTGCGCTTTGATGGTGTGCGAGAAGAAACAATAGGTTTGCTCCGGCTCAAGGTCCGGAATGGGGATTTCCTTGACCCCAAATATGATATTGCACTCCCTCAAATCCTCAGAGATTTCCGCACCCCTCTTCTGATACTCTTCCTCTGTAAAAACCCGCTGAGGGGATGGTTCCACGATAACTCGTATTCCATGCTTCTTGACCAGCTTTTCAACCTGAGCCGGAGTCAAAGGTGCCCGTCGTTCGGTGGTATCTTTGGTTTCACGACGAATCCCAATACAATTTTTCATCCTCTCCACCCTCAATTTAATTTCCTTTTCTCCGATGATGTATCTATCCTGACCGTTTCAATTCCAGGGGAGAAAATATAAAGGATTGAACCGCTGTTGTGAAACAAAAAAGAAAGAAACCAAACGGGTACTGCTTTTTTCGAGGCTTGCAGAAAGAATATTCATTCCTTAAGTTTTGCTGACAATTATATGAATGACTCAAGAAAAAAATGTAACAAATCATCATAAACCACAGAGAGCATTGAGAGAGAGGAGAAGAAAAATCAATACAAGCTCTCTTAGCTTCGGGGTTTATTAATTCAGACGTTAAATGACATCAAACCTGTTCCGCCGGGGTCTTTAGAGAAGCCTGATTTTTTCAACTGATTTTATTTTCTGTGTTCTACGTGGTGAACTGTTACCTAAAAATTTATTCGTTCCAAAAACACCTGAGAAAAGAAAAAGCCTTGTAAAATAACTGAACAACTACCAGGCTAAATTTATCTAACGATTAGAGAAGAAGGAGAAACAAGTATGGCAACCATTGATTACATTAACGCAAGAGAAATTCTGGACAGCCGGGGTAATCCCACCGTGGAGGTGGAAGTATATCTGGAAGATGGAACCATGGGACGAGCTGCGGTTCCTTCCGGGGCTTCTACCGGGGAACATGAAGCCATTGAGCTTCGGGATGGTGATAAAGAACGCTTTATGGGGAAAGGGGTTTTAAAGGCCGTTCAGAATGTGAATGAAATTATCGCAGATGAACTGGTGGGATTTCCGGTCACCGATCAGGTCTCCATTGACAACACACTGCGCGAACTGGATGGCACCGAGAACAAATCCCACCTGGGAGCCAATGCGACCCTGGGAGTCTCCATGGCGGTAGCGCATGCGGCAGCAGAATATTTGGGACTTCCCCTCTTTCAATATTTAGGGGGAATTCATGCTCGCACCCTGCCCGTCCCGATGATGAACATCCTCAATGGTGGAAAACATGCCGATAACAATGTGGATCTTCAGGAATTCATGATCATGCCGGTCAACGCTCTCTCTTTCCGGGAGTCACTACGGATGGGGGTGGAAGTTTTCCATAATTTAAAGAAAGTGCTGTCAGAAAAAGGCTACAATACAGCGGTGGGGGATGAAGGTGGCTTTGCACCGGATTTAAAATCCAATGAAGAAGCCCTGCAGGTGATTATGGAAGCAGTGGAGAAAGCGGGATATAAACCCGGAGAAGATATTTTCTTCGCGCTCGATCCGGCTTCCAGTGAATTTTATGATACTGATAAGAAACGATACGTGTTAGCTTCGGAAAATCGAGAATTAACCGCAGAAGAAATGGTAGAGTACTACGCCAATCTGGTGAACAAGTATCCAATTATCTCCATTGAAGATGGTATGGCGGAAGACGATTGGGACGGTTGGAAGATTATGACCGAAAAGCTGGGGAATAAAATTCAGTTGGTGGGGGATGATGTCTTTGTCACCAACACCAAACGTCTCGGTAAAGGAATTGAGATGGGAGTAGGTAATTCCATCCTGATCAAAGTCAACCAGATTGGTACCCTGACCGAAACATTTGATTGTATTCAAATGGCTCATCGGGCGGGATATACCACGGTCATTTCTCATCGCAGCGGAGAGACCGAGGATACCACAATTGCTGACATTGCGGTGGCGGTAAACGCCGGACAGATCAAAACCGGCTCTGCTTCCAGAACCGACCGGATTGCAAAATATAATCAGTTGCTCCGTATTGAAGAATGGTTGGGAGAAGATGCGCAATTCCCCGGCAAGGGGCTGTTACGATAATCATCTCCTTTGATATGTATTTTCTCTCGTAAGTTGGAGGATGGAACTGAGACCACTCTTTCCATCCTCTAACCATTGGGACCAGTAGAACTCAGGCAGGCCTAGAGAAAAAAGATGGGCAGTTCGAAAATACACCTGTCCCTTAAAGTTATTTTGAACCTGGCAAATCTTTATTTATATTTGCATTAGTTGAACAATGAACGGATAAATGCCAGATGGCTCAACAGAAGAAAAAGAAAAAAGCTTCCGGTTCTTCCCGAAGAAAGAAGAAATCCCGTGCCCAATCTCCATCCAGAATCTGGTGGATTGTGGGAATTATCGGTGTGATTCTCATCGTTTCTTTCTTTACCGGGAAGAAATCCCTGTTCACTCTGTACGACCTCTATCAGCAACGGAATCATCTCCTTGAAGAGAAAAAACAATTACAGCAGGAAAATGAAGCTCTCCTGCAGGAAATTGATCGGCTGAAAAAAGATATCAAGTATATTGAGAAGGTCGCCAGGGAAAATTATAACCTCAAGCGAGACGAAGAAGAGGTTTATCAAGTAGCTCCTCAGTAAAAGCTCGTACCTATTCCTTTCACTGTTCATCCCAATATTGATGGGAATTCTCACCATGAAGGAAGGCCAAATCAATCTGGCAGTTGTATTTCTACTGTTTTACCCACTTTTTCTTTTTTCTCAGCCAGCTTCCACTTTTCAAGTTACCACACAAAAAGATTTTATCAGCTGGAACTGGAATGGCCTTTTACAATCCCGTATTGCAACCGGAGAGTCCTCTTCACTGGATATTAAAAATGTTTTTCGTAGTACCCTGTTCCAACAATCCAATCAAACAGATAAGTGGAGAGATGAAAACACGTTACAGCTTTCCTGGGAACATCCCATTAACAACTGGCTAAACACCCGGACCTTTCTCAATTCCCGAATTCTATCCGATGAAAATGCCTTCGTCGATTTTAGTAAACACCTTGGAGGGCAGGAATTTTCACTGAAGCTGTTACCGCACTTACAGGTTACCCCCGCCCTGGGGTGGACGGTGGAGGATGCTTTTAATATCCAGGATCAGGGCTGGTATTCTCACCTTGGGTTGTCCATTAATCAGTTGGATCTGGGTGGGTATTTAAATAATACCGAACTAAAAAATGTGCTTCGTTCTTTTCCGGATCGCAAGAACCAGGAATTTACCTTTGCTACGAGATGGTTTAAGCGCTTTTCCCCCTATGCAACCGATTCCCTGCGCCTCGGATATCAGTATTCGGAAAATCGCTATTATATCAATCCCACTCAATTCACCAATACCATAGACCATCCACAGGAACAGGTTATCATCAACTCCCGATTTTTAAATAATCAACTGCAATATAACATCTCCCCACATTCTGCACTGGCAATTCTAACCACTCTAAAAAACCGACATATTGACCAGAGCAATCCGGCCCCCCTGTCTAACAAGCGTAAAGAAATATCACTGGAAAATCAAATCCAGTATCTGCTAACCCTGGGAACGGTTCAGTTCCAGATTGGGGCGTTTTTTTCCCAGGTGAGTAACGATAATCCCGAGCTTCGCACGGATATCAGTGTTTTACAATCAGCTTTTAACAGCCGGTTGCGTTACCAACCCGGTCGAAAACATCTAACATGGCTTCAGTTTTCTTACACCAAACTGGAGTATAATACCCCGGAAGTATTTCTTAATGAACGGGATCGAAACACTCGTGATGATCGGGATGAACTGCGCTTTATCATGAATGGAGGATATCAACATCGTTTTAGTGACTATTTCAGTGCATCCATCTTTGGTAATGTCTATTTATTTCATCAGATTTACCTTCGTTCCGGCAGAAGCGCAAACAATAATTGGAATCGGATTTATCAGATGGGAGCCCACTTTCAACACATCCTTTCCTCTCGTTTTTCCCATCGCTACCAGTTGAAAATTCTGGCAAATTATACAGCCTTTGATTTTGACAACCTGCTTCCTCAATTAAGAAGTTTTGTTTTTCGAAAATTAATTTATACCGACTCATTAAAATTTCAACTCACCGATAACCTTTCACTGGGGAGCATTTACCAATATCAAAAAGAAGATAATGGCACCTTTTTTAAAGATATTTTTGCACAACAAATCACCAAGGAACTGGAATCCCATTTTTTGAGTGTGTTGTTCCAGCACCAGGGATTCCTGGGGCTTCAGATCAGCAGTGGGGTTTCTCTTTTTTTTCGTAAGGAGTGGGGGTATTTTTTGGAACCTCTCACCGGAGATCGGAAACGCCAACGAACCCGCAATTTTCATAGTATCTCACCCCGTTTGACCATTACCTATCCTGCCAGTAAACGGCTACTTCTGTTTCTCAATTATGCACCAAACCGTTCGGTGAATCGTACTTATTCCCGACAGGTCCCCGGAGAGGTTAATGAAACAGTAGACTACTTCTCCAGCGGCACCATCAATCTACAATATCTTTTTTGAAGTTAAGT
>RFIL01000518.1 GCA_003695285.1 Calditrichota bacterium | reverse complement strand
TTATTCCGTTGGAAAAGCGAAGTTGATTTGACTTTTTCCAACTAATGACTCCCCCCCATGGGAGTAACGACCGCAAAGACGAGTCCCGATGGGCATGGTGGTCCTGACGACTCGTCTTTGCGCTTCATATAACTTAACCCTGGATTAATTGTGCCTTGAATTCAAGGTCTTCTTATCCTGGTAATGGTATTTAGAAACAATTTTGTTGTGAATCATTCAACCGATATATTTGTCATTGCTATTGCTAAAGCAGTAACTTTAATCCCCTGGAGGAATAGACATGAACTACCATGAAGAATCATTAAAATACCATTCCGGGAAGCGACCCGGAAAAATTGAGGTAACCCCCACAAAACCCTGCATTACGCAACGAGACCTGTCCCTGGCTTATACGCCGGGTGTCGCTGAGCCGTGTCTGGAGATTAAAAAAAATCCCTCTGATGTTTTTAAATACACTGCTAAGGGAAATCTGGTGGCAGTGGTGAGCAACGGAACGGCTGTTCTGGGATTAGGTAACATCGGCCCCCTGGCTGCAAAACCGGTTATGGAAGGAAAGGGGGTATTGTTTAAACGGTTTGCGGATATCGATGTGTTTGATCTGGAAATCAATACTACCGACCCAGATGAGTTTATTCAGGTGGTCAAATTGCTGGAACCGACCTTTGGCGGAATCAATCTGGAAGACATAAAAGCACCGGAATGTTTTTATATTGAGGAACAGTTAAAGAAGATCATGAATATCCCTGTTTTCCATGATGATCAACATGGGACCGCCATTATTTCCGGGGCGGGGTTGTTGAACGCCCTGGAAATTGCCGGAAAGAAGATTGATGAAGTGAGGCTGGTGGTCAGCGGTGCCGGTGCCGCGGGAATTGCCTGTACCAAGTTTTATGTAAGTCTGGGAGTTAAAAAAGAAAATATCATCATGTTTGATAGCCATGGATTGGTCTATAAAGGTCGAAAAAAGGGGATGAATCCTTACAAAGAGGAGTTTGCCATTGAAGATAAGGATATTACTCTGGAAGAAGCGATGAAAGGTGCAGATGTTTTTATGGGGGTTTCCGTGGCCAATCTTCTGACCAGAGACATGATTCATTCAATGGCAGATAAACCCATCGTTTTTGCCATGGCCAATCCGGATCCGGAAATTACTTACGAAGAAGCCAAAGCGGCCAGGGATGATGTCATCATGGCAACCGGAAGGAGTGATTATCCCAATCAGGTCAACAATGTGTTAGGCTTCCCCTTTATTTTTCGTGGAGCCCTGGATGTTCAGGCAACGGAGATAAATGAGGAGATGAAAGTGGCCGCTGCAAAAGCTCTGGCAGCATTGGCCAAAGAGCCGGTCCCCTATGCCGTCATGAAAGCCTATCGCACCGAACGCCTGGAATTTGGGCCGGAATATATTATCCCCAAACCCTTTGATCCCCGGGTTTTATTATGGGAAGCAACCGCGGTGGCAAAAGCAGCCATGGATTCTGGGGTAGCGACTCATCCCATTGATCTGGATGAGTATCGGGAGAAATTGGAAGCCCGGTTAGGTCTCTCCCGAACGGTCACCAGGGTAATGATTAACAAAGCTCGAAAGGCCCCGAAAAAAATCGTCTTCCCGGAAGGCGAGAACGAAGCGATTATCAAAGCCTGTGAAATTATTGTGGATGAAGGCATTGCTCATCCGATTTTGTTGGGGCGTCCCAACAAAATCAAAGAAACCATGGAACATATGCGTTTAAATCTGTATAATGCCGTGGATATCATCCATATAAAGAATTTCCCCCGATTGAGTGAATACGGTGACAAGTTGTATAAACTCCGTCATCGAAAGGGATTGGTGTTACAGGAGGCCCATAGTTTAATCCGCAATCCCATTTACTTTGGCTGTATGATGGTGAATCTGGGGGATGCGGATGGATTGGTGGCAGGGATTACCCAGCACTATTCGGAAACCATTCGTCCCGCCATCCAGGTCATCGGTAAGCGTCCGGATGTTCACAAAGTTGCAGGAGTTTATATGATTGTCCTGCCGGAACGCGTTGTCTTTTTTGCTGATGCCACCGTCAATGTGGAACCAACTGCTGAAGATCTGGCGGAAATTGCACTTCTGACAGCCAGAGAGGTCAAGCGTTTTGGCTATGAACCTCGGGTTGCTATGTTATCTTTTTCTAATTTCGGTAGTAGCCGTCACCCCCTGGCGGAAAAGGTCCGCAAAGCCACCGAGCTGGTAAAACAGCGCTCCAGAGAATTAATCATCGATGGTGAAATGCAGGCCGATACGGCGGTGACCCCGGAGATTATCGATAACCTTTATCCCTTTAGTGATTTGGCCGGTAAAGAGGGCGCCAATGTACTTATCTTCCCCAATCTGGAAGCTGGAAATATCGCCTATAAGCTCTTGCAACGCCTGGGGAATGCTCAAACCATCGGCCCGATCTTATTGGGTATGCGCAAACCGGTCCATCTGCTGCAATTGGGTGGATATAACGAGTACGATGTAGTTCAGATGACTGCCATCGCTGTGATTGATGCTCAGGAAATTGAGGTAGCGGTTTGATAAATGGAATGATATTTAGTCTGCAGATTGTTGGGCTGAAGACCATCGGGATATAAGTACCGAAATGTCTTCAGCCTGAACATTGGCAGCTTGTTTTTTTGCTAACCATCTCTGCAGCGCCTGATGTTGGAGTTGGGTAATAGCTGCAATTCATAACAAATAAAGTTTCATTGAATAGCCGCACCATGCGGTGGTTCAGTTAAAATGTCAAAGATCATGCATTTATGAGATTACAGATATTGTTTACATAGAAATGGGACAACTAAACACAAGAAGGGGTATATGGTAAAATCATTTTTTAAGGAACGACGACCGCATAATGGGATGACATATGATGAATTTGTACAAAGAATGGTGGAGAAAGCCCGGGTTGCCGAATCCATTACCCCGGAGGATGACGAACAACTCTACTATACTCGACTGAATTACCAGCGAACATCGCGAATCCAAAAAACATATCAGGTTTCAGAGAGATTAAAAGAATTGTTGCAAGGGATCAATCAACCTCAATTGTGGATGGTTCTTACTGAAGCCTGGTGTGGGGATTCCGCTCAGACCCTTCCTATCTTGGCCAAAATGACTGAATGCAATCCCAATATTCAACTCCGGATTCTGCTCCGTGATGAAAATTTAGATATCATGGATCAGTACTTAACGAATGGTACCCGGGGAATACCTAAACTGGTAGCCTTTGATGAAGTTGGGAACGAACTCTTTACCTGGGGTCCCAGGCCGAGAGAAGCAGCAGAATTGTACCGTCAGTTAAAGGCGGAAGGAAAAGAAAAGGAAGAAATTTACCTGGAACTCCATAAATGGTATGCAAAAGATAGAGGAAAATCTGTGGAAAAAGAGTTTATGAAGATTTTGGAGCAATTAAATCAGAAGTAACTTTTCACCCCGGTGAACACAGGGAAAAAGATGAGAGCCATTCTATCAGACTCATATAAACTTTAGGGTAACATGCCAGTTGTTTTTGCGGGTTTTTTATCATCCTTTGTTCGTTCAATGACTACTGTTTTGGAGCGCCATGGCTTTTGAAGCAGCTCTTTTTCAATCAGGTTGAATGTCGCTTTTTCACGGTAATAAAACAGAGTTTTATTTGCTATGGCGTGGGGCTGTCTAAAATGGTAATACTGGCATTCTGAGCGGGGCGAAGAATCTGCGTAATTCATGAGATTCTTCGTCACTTCGTTCCTCAGAATAACACTCATCCGTCTTTTTAGATAGCCCCATGAGAGGTAAAAAATATTCAGAAAATAAATTCTGAAACCCTTTCTATTTTCAGATAGAAAGGGAAACGATCCGGGATGGCATTATTTGCACTCAAAAAATCTCTTGTAATCACCCCCACTCCATACCCATATTACTACTTAGCTCCATAACAACCATGGAGAGCAATTACGACTCATGTTGATGTGAATCCCTTCGTGAAATTCAGCTTATCAATGAGGAATACATGTTAGGTTATCGTTTTACAGAATATCTTCCGGAAGACCCGGACAAAACCCCTTTTGAGAAACTCCTGGATTTGTTTCTGCAAATACTGACCCACACTGCCGGGGATGTATCCGAAGCACTTCACTGGTTGAATTTGTTGGATAGAAAGTATGGGTTAACCAGTGATGAATATGGGATGGGAGATTTTATCCAGGATTTGAAAGATAAAGGATATATCAAAGAGGAGGAACCGGGGGGGACAACCTTTATCATGACGGCAAAATCCGAACAGACCATTCGGAAACGATCGTTAGAGGAGATTTTCGGGAAGCTAAAGAAAGCCCGGCGAGGGCAACATCGGTCTCCCTATGCCGGAATGGGAGATGAACCCACCACTGATCGTCGCGAATTTCAGTTTGGAGACTCTCTTGAGCAAATTGCCATGACCGATTCTTTACGCAATGCCCAGATTCATCACGGGATTAATGACTTCAGACTTACAGAGGATGATCTGGAGGTGGTGGAAAACGAGTATCTCACCCAGACCTCTACAGTTTTGATGATTGATATTTCCCATTCGATGATTTTATACGGTGAAGATCGGATAACACCGGCGAAAAAAGTAGCTATGGCACTCTCCGAACTGATCACCACTCGCTATCCTAAAGATACTCTGGATGTGATTGTCTTTGGGGATGATGCCTGGCAGGTCGAGATAAAAGATTTACCCTATCTCCAGGCGGGTCCGTATTATACCAACACGGTCGCTGGTCTGGAATTAGCCATGGACATCCTGCGACGTCGAAAAACGGTTAACAAACAGATCTTTATGATTACCGATGGGAAACCGACCTGCCTGAGAGAAGGTCTGAACTATTATCGCAACCCCTTCGGATTAGACCGAAAAATTGTCAACCGTACCTTACGATTAGCCATGCAATGTCGGAAATTACACATTCCCATTACCACTTTCATGGTGGCCAGAGATCCCTATTTACAGCAGTTTGTCAGAGAATTTACCAGAGTGAATAACGGGAGGGCATTCTACAGTAGCCTGAAAGGGCTGGGGGAATATCTGTTTGAAGACTATATTCGAAATCGTAGAAGACATCTCAGATAGGGAACCTGTGAATTTCCAGGCGCTTGTATCAGCTCTCCTGGTAAAGAGATAATTTAAAATGATGATTAGTAATGCATGATATTTAATTAAAGGAGAATAAGATAGATGTTTACATATGAAGAAACACTGCGAATAAAAACTCTGGGTGACCTTAAAGCAGCCGGTTATCAGCCCATATCAGTGAAAGAGGAGCTGCGGAAAAATTTAATTGATAAATTGCAGAATAAAGAGCCGTTGTTCGAGGGAATTATTGGCTATGAAGGCACGGTAATACCCGATATTGAGCGTGCCATTCTTTCCAGACACAATATATTACTTCTGGGACTCCGGGGGCAGGCAAAAACCCGGATTGCCCGACAGATGGTGGATTTATTGGATGAGTATATTCCCATCGTGGAAGGCTCGGAGCTGAATGATGACCCCTTGAATCCGATTTCCCGGTATGCCAAAGATTTAATAGAGGAATTACAGGATAGCACCCCCATAGAGTGGTTGCATCGGGGTGAACGTTACACCGAAAAGCTGGCGACGCCTGATGTTTCCGTAGCCGATCTAATCGGGGATACCGACCCCATTAAAGCCGCTACTCTCAAGCTGCCCTATTCTGACGAGCGGGTTATCCATTTTGGCTTGGTACCCCGCTCCCATCGAGGCATCTTTGTCATTAATGAACTACCTGACTTACAGGCCCGAATTCAGGTGGCGCTCTTTAATATCCTTCAGGAAAAAGATATCCAAATCCGGGGATTTAAATTGAGAATTCCGTTGGATATTCAGTTTGTCTTTACCGCGAACCCGGAAGATTATACCAATCGGGGTTCCATCGTCACCCCTTTAAAAGATCGGATTGAGAGCCAGATACTTACTCATTATCCCAGAAGTATTGAAGTTTCGAGACAGATTACCGCTCAGGAAGCAAGAATTCCGGAAGCCCAGAAAAAAGTGGTTAAGGTCTCCGAAGTTGCGCTTAATCTGATTGAACAGATTGCTTTTGAAGCCCGCCAGAGTGAATATGTGGATTCTCGTAGCGGTGTATCGGCTCGACTTACCATTACTGCTTATGAAAACTTGATGAGTGCCGCAGAACGTCGGGCACTGTTGTTTAATGACAAACAGACCAATGTGCGCATCACAGATTTCTGGGGCATCATCCCTTCCATCACCGGAAAAATTGAATTAGTTTATGAAGGAGAACAGGAAGGGCCGGCCAAGGTGGCTCAAATTCTGATTGGAAAAGCTATCCGCTCGATTTTTCCGACAATTTTTCCTGATCCCGAAAAATTCAAAAAAGAAGATGACAAAAATCCTTATCAGGAAATTGCCAACTGGTTTTCTGCCGGTCACAAAGTTGATCTGTTAACGGACATCCCTGATGCTCAATATCGACAAATACTCTTGAGTGTTCCCGGGTTGGAACAACTGGTGAAAAAATACCAGCCGAAAGCAGATGAAGAAACCAAATATTTTTTAATGGAGTTTGTACTTCATGCTCTGGCTGAATATTCTTTTATCAGCAAACATATGGTGGATACCGGGTTACAGTTTCGAGATCTATTAAGCAGCATGTTTACCATGGGAGATCGGGAAGAGGATGATGACCAATTATCAGATATGGATTTTTATGGATAATTAAGCATCATGGGGGGCAAGATGAAACTTAAAACCATAATCTTCTTCTCCACAATGATCATCTTGGTGTTTTTTTTACAATGTCAGAAGGACACCACTCCCTTAACCCCGGGGGTTGGATTGATTCCGGATACCACCCAGGTACCGTTAATCATCCGGAAACGTTATTCCATGGATGCCGCTCGTCTAACTGTTCGGTATATGCTGACAACACCCGATTCTGACCGGGTTGAACTCAATCAGCGAATGGTCGACAGAGTATATTTGAGTTTGATATCTATCTATTTGTCGGCGGAAAAGATTTCTGCCTGTGATTCCGTTACCCGGAAATATGAAATTCATACCTTTTATAATCCCCCTTTACAAGAAATCCTTGTCATGTTGGATACCAGCTATGCCTGGACCCATGCCTGGTTACAGTATAATCCTTTCACTGGAAATCCTGTCATTGATAGCCTGGTGCAGAAATATCAGATAGCGATAACTGACGTAAATACAGGTTGGGATGTGTTGGTTGTTTTGAAAAGCAACATACTTATTAATACACTGGCATTATGTAAGAAATTCCGAATAATTCCGGGAATTTTGTCTGCAGATCCCAATTGGGCATTTGGGGATGGTCATGACATCACTTATGAAAAGAAAAATGGGAAGGATTTATTTACCTTTACATTAAAATGGGGGGATTGCCCGGCTGGATGTATTTATCATCATTCCTGGCATTTCCTGGTCACTGATAATTACAATGTTGAATACATGGGGAGTTCGGGGTCACCCATTTCGGATGAGGAGAAGATTAAGATCAAAGATTAAAGATCAAAGATTAAAGAATAAAGATCAAAGAATAAAAACCTAAGAATGAAGATCAAAGAATGATGTATCCCGGGGAATATGATAGAATTTGAGAGAGAAGAAAAAATAGCGATCATCCGCTTAAATCGACCAGATGTTCATAATGCCATCAACGATGACATGATGCTTCGGCTGGAACAAGTTATAGAAGAGATTAACGCTGACCCGCACCTGCGCTGTATCATTTTAACGGCCACGGGAGAGGAAAGTTTTTGTGCCGGAGGAGATTTACGCTACTTTGCAACCCTTAACACTCCGGAGTCTTGTCGAGATATGTCGAGGCGTATGCAGAAAATTCTGGACCAGTTATATCTCGGGAAAAAAGTGGTATTAGCGGCCATTAATGGTCAGGCGTTGGGTGGGGGATGTGAGATGATTACTGCAACCCATATTCGAGTTGCTGCTGAACATGCAACATTCGCTTTTCGTCAAGCACCGAATGGCATTATTACCGGTTGGGGTGGGGGAAGAAGATTGCTTCAACAGTTGTCAGGATCTACAGCGCTTTTTATGTTATTAACCGGTAAAACTTTTTCGGCTAAAGAGGCAAAAGAAATTGGTTTTATCCACCAGATAGTACCTCGTCATCAGTTATTCTCGTTGACCTACGAATTAGCCAACCAGATTGCTGAATATAATGAAAATGCAGTCACTGGTTTTCTGGAACTCGCTCGACTGGCACCAATGACTCCGAGGAAAACCGTGCAGGAATGGGAAACGGATCGGTTTGTCGAACTCTGGTTCTCAAGAGAATTTCAACAGATACTGGAGAAGTTTCGAAATGATGACCGGAAAAATAAAGATGATTAGATAAACCCGAGATTAACAATTCACTGATAAGTTTTCACACAAAGGATCGATTCTTATATTTTCTTTTAATCCATGATCGCTTATATTTGAAAAGAGTTCGAATTCGATTCCCGTTGGGATTGAATCATTTCATTCTCTGGTGATAGTTGCTTAAGAGCTCAGATGGGGAGCGTAATAGATATAAACTCACTAAAAAAAGAAAATTTTTATCACTAAACAAAAGGAAGAAAACCTTCAGTGAAAATAACATCCCGGCGCTATGTGGTGATCACTCTGGTCATTTTTGTATCGATTATCATCGATCACATAACCAAATTTTTTGCCAAGCAGTATTTAAGGAATTCCCCTCCTCAAATTTATTTCAATGATTTTTTTCGATTTCAATATGCAGAGAATACCGGAGCAATGCTCGGTCTGGGGTCTACCCTCCCTGAAACGACACGATTCTGGATCTTTACTGTTGCCGTGGGAATTCTGTTACTGGCATTATTAATCTATTTATACCGGGGAATGGGGCATTTAACTTCACTTCAATCCCTGGGGTTATCATTAATTGCCGGCGGGGGACTTAGCAATTTTGTTGACCGTCTGATTAACAAAGGGCGTGTGGTCGATTTTATGAATATGGGTATTGGTGACACTCTTCGAACCGGAATATTTAACGTAGCGGATATGCTCATTATGCTGGGAATGGCCATTGTCCTGGTCTTTGGTATAGGAAAACCTCATAAAAAACAGAATGAGCACTTAACTAATGAATCTCATCCAACAGGGGGTATGTATGGAAAAGATTAAAGAAGTGTATGTCGTTTTAGAAAACAAACCGGGGACTGCGGGGAAGATGACGCGAATTTTAAAGAAAAACCGAATTGCAATTTATGCCATCGCCATGTTTTTTGATTTTGCCAGAATGTATGTAAATCACCCAGAAAAAGCTGAAAAGGTGCTATCTGAGCATGGGTATCAGGTGGAGCTGAGAGATGTACTTCGGGTCATTTTACCTAATAAGATTGGGGCATTAATGGAAGTAACCACCAAATTAGGCAATGCCGGTATTAATATAGATTATTTGTATGGTGCCCTTCAGGAAAAACAAAAACGTGGTGTTGTAATTCTGGAAGTGGATGATACAGATTTAGCGCTTGATCTCTTTCGGAATCATCGTTTTTTTACTGAAGATAAATAAGAAATTTTCATTTGGATGCTGAATTTCAGCCCAATCCATTCTCCCTGTACAAATTCATCTACAGTAATACCTAAAAAATATAACAATTCGAAAAAATAGTATTTACCAAAAATGCCCTATTTTGTTGAATATTTAAGACTTACCACATCTAAATAAGTTTAATATATTAAACTTATTATTTATAAAAAAAATTTTTTTATATTGAAAAATCAGAAAAAGCCGTTTATAT
>RFIL01000086.1 GCA_003695285.1 Calditrichota bacterium | reverse complement strand
TTCCATAGTTTAACCCTGAAATCCAAATTCCGCAAAACTATGGTGACATATGTCACCATAGAAGTTTGGGAACAAGGGGAATTCTTATTCCACCACTCACCATTTACCATTCACAATTCTCCATTGACCATTAACCATTCACCATTCTAAACTCGTTTTGATTCCCCCTGCACCCCATCGCAAGCTGAAGCATGTTCCAAGAGGAACGCCTTACGGCGCGGCTACCGGCCCCGCCGGGTGGTTACTCAGAAAACACCTTCTTTAAAAAGGCTTTCATATCTGCCCAGGATTTTTCATCCGCCGCTTTATTATACCCCAGAGGTAAGTTGAATTTTTTCGCAAACTCATCCGCATCGGGGTTGGTAAAGCTATGAAGGGCATCCGGATACTCGATAAATCGATAATCCACTCCCGCTTCCTCCATCTCTTTTTTGAAAGCGGCAATTTGTTCCGGGGTGGTGAATTTATCCGCCGCCCCATGACATACCAGTACTTTGGCCTTTACCACTCCGGGCCTGGCAGGTATCTTCGTTCCCAGGCTGCCATGGAAACTCACCACTCCCTTTAAATCCACCCCCATCCGAGCCATGTGTAACACCACCCCGCCACCAAAACAATATCCAATGGCAGCAATCCGTGAGGCATCTACTGTCTCATGTTTTTGGAGCACTTCCATTGCGGCTAAAAAACGAGCTTTTGCTGATTCCAGATTTTGCATCACAGCGCTGGCAAACTTCCCGGCATCCTCCGGATGGGCAGCTTGTTTTCCCTCACCGTACATATCCACCGCCAGAGCGGTGTAACCCAGTTCAGCTAACATCCGTGCCCTCCTCCGGGCATATTCATTGTGCCCCCACCATTCGTGCACTACCAGCACCCCCGGGCGTTTACCAGAGAAGGCATCATCATAGACCAGATAACCTTTCATGGTGACATCGCCGCTTTTGTATTCCACCTCCTGCTCCTTTAAAGCGGCCTGTAACACACCGCACCAGATTATCATAACCAGAATAATCATTAATTTTTTCATACTTACCTCCGAATTTTATGTGTTAATGATGGGTTTTGAACAGGATTACGTAATGCACAATTCAAACTGAATCAATAAGAGGGGAAAAATCTGAAATTTCTCTGCAGAATCCGATACAGAGTGAATATATTTAATCTTTTAAATTTTACCAAAGGAAATCAATGTGAGGATGCAACCCTGCAAAGGGTTAAAGTTCTCACAAAATTGAAATAGACAATAGACACCCGGTACCCAGCAAAGGAGTAGGGATCTCGATGAAGCGAATTTTAAATGTAGTAGGTGCACGACCCAATTTTATGAAAATTGCTCCAATTCACCGACAGATGAAGCAGTTCCCGGACTCATTTGAACCCATATTGGTTCATACCGGGCAACACTATGATGAAGCAATGAGTAAAATTTTCTTTGAGCAACTCCAACTTCCCGAACCGGATATCTATCTGGGAGTGGGCTCCGGAAGCCATGCAGAGCAAACGGCAAAAATCATGATTGCCTTTGAGAAGGTCTGTATGGAACATCACCCGGACCTGGTACTGGTGGTGGGAGATGTCAATTCCACCCTCGCCTGTAGTCTGGTGGCATCCAAGTTACACATTCCGGTAGCGCATGTGGAAGCCGGCTTGCGCAGTGGCGATGTAACCATGCCGGAGGAAATCAATCGCATCGTCACCGACAGGCTATCGGATTATCTGTTCACTACCGAAGAAAGTGGAAATACCAACCTGAAGGCAGAAGGAATTCCGGAGGGAAAAATTTTCTTCGTTGGTAACGTGATGATCGATTCTCTGGTGCATTTTTTACCACAGGCGGAATCGTCACATATCCTCGAGGAGTTGAACGTAACACAAGGGAGTTATGCCCTGGTCACATTGCATCGCCCCTCGAATGTTGATGAGAAGGAGAAAGCCCGTCAGGTGCTGGAGATTCTCAATGAAGTTCAACAATTACTACCGGTGGTCTTCCCCATCCATCCCCGCACCTCAAAAAATTTTCAACGCTTCGGATTCACAGAGATGATTGCCCACATGGAACAACTGAAGATGATTCCACCTGCCAGCTATCTCGATTTTTTGAAACTCATGAAGCATGCCAGGCTGGTTTTAACCGATTCCGGTGGTATCCAGGAAGAAACCACCTATCTTGGTATCCCCTGCCTCACCCTGCGGGAAAACACGGAACGTCCGATCACCGTCCATCTGGGTAGCAATGAAATAGTGGGGATGAATAAATCCCGCATCATGGAAGCACTCAACCTCATCCTGAACAATCAGTGGAAGAATGGGGAAGTCCCTCAACTCTGGGATGGGAAGGCTGCAGAAAGAATTGTGAAAGTGTTAAAAGAGCATTAACTGTTCAGTATGAACTACGAAGATTTCGAAAAAAGACAGGAGTTGAGAAAAGTTGCATATTCCCCGGTTTCATGCTTAAAAGGCTAATTTTTAGTGATTATTTCCTTGAGGGTCGAAAGAGGACTCCGATATCATTTCACCCATCTAAAGTAATTGCTATCACACCGTTATTGGGTAATCTCGGTTTTGATGCTCTCCCCAATAGATTCTCTTGAATTTTTCAGAAGATTTTCGTAAACTATTCCGCAAATAGAAATTCTCAAAGAGAACTGCTGTCCATTGCAGGTTTAATTGTCCAGAGAAGATAACAAGTGGGCAATCATCATATGCAGCAAATTCGGCCCTTTACCATCACGCTTTCCTGTTTTTTCATTTTACTGACAAACCCTGATGTTGTCGCTCACTGTGATACACTAATTAAATTAAAATCAAAAAAACTGAATACTCCTTTATGAGGTGACACTCACTAAACAACATGTTTTGGGAGTGAACATTTAATGAATCCCCACTGGTGGGGATTTTAAAGCCCCAGGTTAAACTAAATTAAGGAGGTATGTTATGCAAACCCTAACCACAACTGTGGCGCGTGTACTGTTTGCATTACCCTTCGGGATTTTTGGTCTTTTTCATTTAATGAATGGTTCGCAGATGTCGGGTATGGTGC
>RFIL01000517.1 GCA_003695285.1 Calditrichota bacterium | reverse complement strand
GAAACCCTGGGGATTAAATCCAGCATTCCCAGCCGGTTAAAATGACTCTCCCTGGGGATATAGGTAGCGGCAAAGAAAGGTTCTTTATCCGGGGTCATGATGATCGTTAACGGCCAGCCCCCGCTTCCATTCAACATTTGACAGACCGTCATATAAATATCATCAATATCCGGCCGTTCTTCCCGATCAACCTTGATGTTGATAAAAGCTTCGTTCATTAACGCTGCGACGGTGGAATCCTCAAATGATTCATGCTCCATAACATGACACCAGTGGCAGGTGGAATAACCAATTGAGAGGAAAATGGGTTTATCCTGTTCTTTCGCTGCCTGAAATGCTTCCTCTCCCCAGGGATACCAGTCCACCGGATTCGAGGCATGTTGCAGGAGATAAGGACTTTTTTCATGGATCAAACGATTATATTTTTTTTCTTTCACGAGTTCTTCTCCATCTTGATTGGTACAATTGATAAAAAACACACTGATGATAAAGGATACAAACATTAAAGATTTCAAAAGATTCATAAGCATTCCATGGGTCATGCATTGGTTTATGGTTCGAATAATTTGTGAATGTACTATGAATTGCCCCAAATATAAACAGCTAATATTACACTCAACCTTTTTTCAGATAGTCCGGGTAAGTGGTTCACAAAAAAACGACAGCGAAAAGCGAATGTCTGAAGATTTTTTGTAACCCGACCATGTTTTGACTAATCTAAGGTATTCAAGGTAGTTTAATAATAATGTAAAATAAGGAACTTTCGATAATGCCATTTCCGATTATACGAACCCTGGAAGAATTCAACGAAGCCGTAAAAAAAAGCCATGAAAAACCCCTGTTGCTTTTAAAACATTCCACTGCGTGCGGAATTTCTGCCGGAGCACTGGCGACGGTAGAAGATTTTGCCAATATTTATGATGCCATAGATTATCGAATGGTATTGGTAATTGAAAATAGAGAATTGTCTCGTGAAATTGCCAGTATTACCGGAATCCCTCACCAATCCCCTCAAGTCATTTTATTCCACGAGGGTAAACCCATCTGGCACACCTCTCACTGGAGTATTCGAGCGAAATCCATGAAAAAAGCATTGAACTCCATTGGTATTCCTGTAGATTAACAGGGAAAGCCTCTTCCATTCCACTGGTTTTCGGCAGGTATAAAAAGAGATCAATTTGAGGAATCTTTTATCTCTCCATTCAGGAAGTTGGTTACGAGTTGAATAAATTTCTCCGGAGCATCAAAATGCACCCAGTGCCCGGCTTCCGGAATCCGGACCACTCTGGCAGCGGGAAAATATTTCTGGAAGAGGGGTTGGTCTTCCTCCCGGATGTAATCGGATTTACCACCGGCGACAAATAATATTTCGCCAGGATACGGATCGCCCTCCGGAACATACATGGCAATATGCTCCAGATGCTGTTTGATAACTCCCAGATTGATCCTCCAACGAAAACCACCCTCAGGTAACCGCTCCAGATTTTTGATGATGAACCCTCTTATTACCGGGTTGTCGATTGAGTTGGCCAACAGTTTTTCGGCTTCTTTCCGGGAATGAATTTTAGAGGGATCTATCGCTTCCATAGCGGAAAAGAGAATCGGGAAAAATGGGTTGGACACCGGCTTCGGTGCCATATCCGCAACGACCGCCTTTGCAATTTTTAAAGGGTATTGGAGTGCCAAAGTCATGACAACCTTCCCACCCATGGAATGCCCGATAAAATTAGCCTTACTGAGAGAAAGGTCACTCATGAATTCGAGAACATCCTGGACCATATCTCCATAAGTAAACGAGGGATGGTGTGGCGATTTCCCATGATTCCGCATATCCAGCAAATAAACATGATGATGAGCTGCTAATTTTTTCCCAACACTCAACCAGTTATCAGAGGAACCCAGTAGGCCGTGGATGACCAACAGGGGTTCCCCCTCCCCCATTTCTCTGAAAAATAGCTTCATCTGCTTTTTCGAACTTTTTTAGCACCCGGAATTAATTTTCGACCGGCATAACCATCATAAATCCCATGATAATATTGTATCTCATCTTCATCGCTTCGCCAGCAAAGAAACACCTCTTCTCCATTGATGATTGCCGGAAAATCAACCAGTCCTATAGAAAAATTCCAATCTTTATAAAAGCATCCCAATTCCTCTAATTCCCTCAGGTAGCCTTTAAATTGCTCCATCAATTGCTGTATCTGTGGATTTTCTTCAGCATCTGCCCCCAGAATGGTAATCAGCGTTCGAATCTCATGACTGAGATTGAGGATGTCCCGAACAATTTGTTTTACCAGTGGAAGCGTGCGCTGTGCTTCCTCCAGGGTAAAATGCTTTGTATACTGCAATTCCATAACTTCTTCCTCTGTTACCGATAATAAATTTCTTTGATTGGAAATATATAGCAACACCAGTCAGAAACATACCTAAAAAAGAAACGCTTTCCTGTCGCTCCCCTCACAATCGAACCGGATAATTAGTTCTGAACCCTCAAAGCCTTACAGGTCATCTCGGGTTGGAATGCCCGGTCGAGCACCCAATCTTTGACAACAGCGGGCAGCCACCCGGGTAGCAAATCGAAGATTTTCTTCAAGGGAATAGCCCAGAGATAAGCCATAAGCAAAAGCCCCGTGAAATGCATCTCCCGCACCGGTAGTATCCACTACTTCTACTGGCTCCGCCGGAATATGCCCGGATTCTTTCCCACTTTTCCAGATACACCCTTCAGCCCCCAGGGTGATAATCACCGTTTCAGCGGCGTGTTTCATTTCCTCTAATGCCTTCCAGGGATCCTCTTCACGGGTAAACTCACGAGAAAATTTCCCGGAAGCAATAAAAAAAGCGACTTTTCCCAGCAATGCAGCCGTTCCCCGATGATACGAACCGGCATCAACCACCACGGGAATATTGCGGTCCCGGGAAAAATGTAGCAGTTTTTCAATAATCAATGGTTCATGACCATCAGTTAGTAAAACAGTGGGCGAAAATTTTTCCAGGTGTATTTTCTCCGGAGGTAACAGAAGAGAAGGTTCACGATGATGAATGACGCTCCGATTTCCATTGGGTTTAACAATAATGACAGAAATGCCACTCTCTCCATCACAACGCCAGACGCCTTCAACATTCACCTTTTCCTTCTCTAATTCCCGATAATGCCACTCTCCAAAGAGATCGGTGGTCAATACTCCAATAAAACCGCTACGCCCTCCCAGTCTGGAAACCGTCACCGCAGCATTGGCAGCCGGCCCTCCACCACTTAACAAGCGTTCTTGAGCCACGGTCTTCTCATCTTCTGCCGGATGATGGTCAACGGTAAAGACGATGTCAAATGTCGCCTGCCCTGCACATAATACATCCAAAACACTCATTGAAGGCTCCTAATTATCTGGATATCATTTTTAACTCAACCTCATTGGCTTTATACCGATACCTTAAAACATACTTAAGGGATTAAGGAAAAACAAAAGGGAGTTGGATATGTTCAAGCGGAAAAATGCGTCTGCGACCGATGCGCTCATTGAAATTCGGAAATGTATTGATCATTCCTATAAAGTTCGTTCCCACATTGAAGAACTGGATGACAAGGGCAATCCGGCATTGAGCCATGAAATTCAGGAAATGAAAAAGAAATCAAATTCCATAATCAACTCGTTAAACAAAACCTATCAAAAAGCTATTGAGGTTGAAAAAGAAACAGAACGCTTCAGAAAATTAAACCTTGGTAAAAAATAGCTTCTGTTTCCACATGATTCGATAGGTAAGGTACATCTTTCCTTTAAAGAGAATTCGGTTTCCAGAGGAATTGATCCAATCATTTCTCAAGAGGAACATCCGTCGATCAGGTTATCTTATCTGCTCAATGAGTCATTTTCTCAAAGTGGGGACCACTTTCCGGTATTCATCTGCTTTTTTTATTTGGCGACCATTAAATTTCTTTGTATAATTTAATGGTCGCAATATTCAACTACCATATTTTCGAGTATTCTCTAAAATTCCCAATGATGATTACCAAGGAGGAGAAGATGAACCGACGGATAGCCAAGCTTTTGTCACAATATGCAGCGGTATCTAAAAGCGATTTAAAGGAGTTAAAGAAATGGTGGAATCAACTCTCCTGGCAGGAACGCACAGTAGAAAAAAAACGGATTGAAGCTGAATTAGGGCTTACCGAAGAAACACCCCAGGAATCCGAGACTCCAGAAGAATAACCTTTCATAATTGATGCGGGGGTGAAACTGTGAGATTCTCTGAAGGGAATCTCCCTTTTTCACCCCGTTTTATATTTCCAACCGGGGTGAATAACTCACATCCAATTCGCTGATAACCTATGAAATCCATTTCCCAACTGAGACAGATTCTGTTACGGATAGACCGAAAAGGATATAAAGCATATAAAGATATCCAGGGAGAATATGAAGGCGACGGCTGGTTTTTATTTATTGATCACGTTCAGGGAGATCCCTTTGCCAGCCCCTCTAAAATTCGAATTCGTGTTCCACTCAAACTTGCCAAATTTCCTCCTGAATTATTTCAAACTCGGGTGCGGGCTATTGCTTTTGCGGATTATCTGGCCCGATGTTTCCGTACCCGTTTTTTAAAAGAACCCAGTGGTGTTAGCGGTACGGGTAAAAGTGGGATGGTCTTTATCGATGCCGGAGGACAGGAAGTACTGGAACGTACCGCTGTTCTCATAACTCCTGAGTGGGTGGAAGTTCGTCTGCAGATTGGATTACCTGCCATTGGCCGCACCGTTTTAGGTAAAAAAGCAATCGAAATATTATCTCACTACTTACCTCGCATCAGTAAGGAGGTGTTTAACTGGGCTCATCTTCCTCAAGAGGAGGTCACCCGTTTTGTGGAGTGCATCGAAAACCAGGAATATATTCGCTCGCAACTTCCCGGATTAGGGCTAATCGCTTTTATTGCCAACCATGCCATTTTACCTCGAAAAAGTGG
>RFIL01000014.1 GCA_003695285.1 Calditrichota bacterium | reverse complement strand
TCTTTAGTAAAATGGCGCTTCTCCAGGAGGGCAATGGCTAATGCATCCCCCAGAGCCAGCATGGCAGTAGAACTGGTGGTGGGGGCAAGGTCATGAGGGCAGGCCTCCTCTTTAATACCAATATCCAGCACGATGGTACTGTTTTTCGCTAATGGGGATTCCGGATTGGCGGTAATGGCAATTACCGGAACCTCCAGACGTTGAAAAACCGGTAACAGGGTAAATAATTCGTCAGAAGCGCCGCTTTTGGATAAACAGATAGCAACGTCATCTTTATGAACCACTCCCAGGTCACCGTGAAGACCATCCGAGGCGTGGAGAAAGTATGAAGCGGTACCGGTGGAAGCCAGCGTTGCAGCGATTTTACGCCCAATGGCGCCAGATTTACCCAGACCGGTGACGATAACTCTCCCCTGACAATTATAAATCAGTTCTACAGCTTTTAAGAATTGTTCATCCAGACGATCCGCCAGTTGCGCTACTGCCCGGGCTTCCATGCGAATTACATTACGCCCGATTTCTAATAAATCCAGAGGTGTATTTGAATTATTTTTTCCCATCAACAGGGTCCTCCTTTTCCTGTCCGGCAAGATGATGCAACTCATTCATCTTTTCCATCATTTCATCCCGAATACCCCTGGCATATAAAATGAACTCCACCACTTCACGAACAGCTCCTCGTCCTCCTTGGCGTGTCGTGTGAAATGGGGTCGTCTCTTTCACAGCCGCCACAGCATTTTGAACAGCCACCGGAAAGCCAACCTGTTCCAATACCGGAATATCGGGTAAATCATCTCCCATAAAACAAATTCGGGATGCTTCAATTTCATAAGTATCGATAAACTCCGTCAAAGCATTTAATTTATCATAACGGCCGAGATAAAGAATTTCAATTTTTAAATCTGCTGCGCGAACACGAATGGCATCACTTTCCCGGGCGGATATCATCCCTACTCGTAACCCTGCAGCCTGGGCAATTTTCACCCCCTGACCATCGTGAGCATCGTAGTGTTTAATTTCCTCACCGGTTGTGGTATAGATAATTTTGCCATCCGTGAAAACGCCATCCACATCGAACAAAAGTGCCTCCACATTCCGGGCACGACGAAACATCTCACCGACTCTGGGCACCGGGCAAATCATTGGCTACCTTTTAAATTCTGTACCGTTTGATAAATTGTCACCAATTCCTGAATCACCCTCGGAAACAAATTGAGCGCTAACTGCGATTGCGCATCGCTGAGAGCAGAAGGGGGATCAGGATGAACTTCCATGAATATGGCGTTCACAGCTCCGGTGGCAAGGGCAGCACGGGCAAGCGGAAGGATAAACTCCGGTTGACCTCCGCTAGAACCTCCACCCCCACCCGGAAGTTGAACACTGTGGGTGGCATCATACACAACCGGGAAACCATTCTTTGCCATAATCACCAGCCCCCGCATATCCACCACCAGATTGTGATAACCGAAGGTGGTGCCACGTTCCGTCAACAAAATTTGCTCATTTCCGGTGCTCAACACTTTCTGAACAGCGTGCTGCATATCCTCAGGTGCTAAAAATTGACCTTTTTTAATATTAACCGGTTTTCCGGTGCGACCGGCGGCCAGCAGTAGGTCAGTCTGTCGGCAAAGAAAAGCCGGTATCTGTAACACATCCACCACATCGGCAACAATGGGTGCTTCAATCTCGGTATGGATATCGGTTAGCACCGGTATGGAAAAATGCTCCCGGACTTTGGTTAAAATGTTCATCGCTTCCGGGAAAGGAAGTCCGGTAAACCCTTTCAGTGAGCTACGATTGGCTTTTTTGTAAGAGGCTTTGAAAATATATTGAACCGGAAGGTCCCGCACCGCCTGAAGAATTTTTTCTGCTGTCTCCAGGACCATCCTCTCATTTTCGATGACACAGGGACCGGCTATCAGAGTAAGGGGTTGGTCCGCTCCAATGTGATAATTTCCTACCTGGACAGTTCTCATCAGCTTTTCGCTTCCTTCTGGTGTTTTAACGATGCCTTTACAAAGTGAACAAAGATGGGATGAGGCCGCATGATACGACTCTTCAGCTCCGGATGAAATTGACAACCGATGAAAAATGGGTGTTCTTTTAACTCAATAATTTCCACCAGGGTGCCATCCGGAGAGAGACCGCTCAATACCATCCCATGTTCTTCCAGAGTGCGACGATAGTCATTGTTGACCTCATAGCGATGGCGATGCCGCTCAATTATAATTTCCGAACCGTAAATCTTTCTGGCCAGTGTATTTTCTTTGGTAACACAGGGGTAGGAGCCTAATCGCATGGTTCCCCCCTTCTGTTTGATACCGAGCTGGGATTCCATAATATGAATGACCGGATGTGGGGTTTTGGCATCAAATTCTGCACTGTTTGCTTCGCTGATTCCACAAACATTTCTGGCAAACTCAATCACCGCACATTGCAACCCCAGACAGATTCCGAAAAAGGGAATTTTGTTCTCACGGGCATATTTTACCGCCAAAAGTTTACCCTCCACTCCCCGGGTATCAAATCCATAGGGCACCAGGATACCATCCACCCCGGAAAGATGGGTCTCCACATTCTCCGAGGTTAGCTTTTCAGAATTAATCCACTTTAATTTGACAGCGGTATTGTTTACCACGCCGGCGTGAACAAAGGCTTCAACAATGCTCTTATAGGCATCCTGAAGTTGAGTGTATTTTCCGCAAATGGCAATGTGAACGCTATCTGCCGGCTCTTTGATTTTTTTGACCACTGCTTGTAATCCGGAAAGATCAGGGGGATTGGTTTTGATATCCAGTTTTTGAACCACCAGTTCGTCAAAACGCTGGGCAGCAAGGTGGATGGGCACTTCGTAGATGGTGGAGGCATCCACAGCTTCGATGACGTTTTCAGGATGAACATTACAGAACAGCGCAATTTTTTTTCGGGTGTTATCGTCGATACTGCGGTCCGAACGGCACAGCAGAAAATCCGGCTGAATACCGATTTCCCGCAGGCGCATCACACTGTGCTGGGTGGGTTTGGTTTTTAACTCTCCGGCAGTAGAGATATAGGGAAGCAAAGTCAGATGAACCGTAATGGCATGGCCTCTTTCACATTCCAGAGTAAACTGGCGAATGGCCTCCAGAAAAGGAAGACTCTCGATATCGCCAACCGTGCCTCCCACTTCCACAATTACCACATCCGCACCGGATTGCCGAGCCAGTTGAATAATACGAGATTTGATCTCATCGGTTATATGGGGAATGACCTGCACCGTTGCTCCCAGATAATCTCCCCGACGTTCCTTGCGGATGACAGTATCATAAATTTGACCGGTGGTCACATTGTTCATCTGGGTCATGTTTTCATCTATGAAACGTTCATAATGGCCCAAATCCAGATCCGTTTCCGCACCATCTTCGGTCACATAGACTTCTCCATGCTGATAGGGGCTCATGGTGCCCGGATCAACGTTGATGTAGGGGTCAAATTTCATGATGGTTACCTTTAATCCCCTGGCTTTTAATAAAAACCCCAGGGAGGCACAAGCGATTCCTTTTCCCAGAGAGGATACGACTCCTCCGGTAACAAATATAAAACGAGTCTCTTTGGGTATTTTCAAGCTCACGAAATTATACTCCTTTGCTTTAGCAGACTTTCTACGATAGGGATATCCTCCGGAGTATCCACTCCCGGTGAACATTCCCGCGTGCTTATGACCTGTATTTTTTCTCCATGTTCCAGTATCCGTAACTGTTCCAGCTTTTCCTGTTCTTCCAGTATACCCGGTTCCCATTGCAGATACTGCATCAAAAAAGGTTTACGGTAGATATATACACCGATATGTCTTTGTACAGAGGCTAACATGTTAAACTGTGTATCCCGAAAATAGGGGATGGGTGACCGAGAAAAATAGATGGCCTGATGATATTTATCGAGAACCACTTTGACCACGGAAGGGTTCTTCCATTCGGCTTCGGTTCTCAGAGGGCAGCCCAGGGTGCAAACATGAACCTCCCTATTTTCTTTCAGAAAATGTATAGCTTTCGAGATGGCATTCGTGGAAATGAGAGGTTCATCACCTTGAAGATTGACCACAATATCCACGTCTTTATCTTTCACCAGATACCCCACCCGTTCACTACCGGTAGAAATCTCCGAAGGGGTCATGGCAACCTCTCCGCCAAACT
>RFIL01000516.1 GCA_003695285.1 Calditrichota bacterium | reverse complement strand
GGAATGGGAATCTACCTGAACAAAATAATAGCCCCGTTCATGGTACTGAGCGATTAATTCCTGCAGGAGTTCTTGCTGAAGTTCTTTCGTAAACACCCGTTGTAAATACCGTTTCTGTAAAGGTTTCAAAGAGACGGGTACTTTTTCTGTGGAATGAAAATCCAATCGGTTTATAACCAAGGGTAGTTTTCGCGAGGAGGATGGCTGAGCATGTATTATACCACCAGGAAATAACCATAGGGTTAACACAAGAATTATGACCCGTCCGAAATGTACCGTTAGTTTTCTCATAATATTATTTTGGCTCAAAGAAACTCTGAAAGTTGGTATTCAACAATTAAAAGAAAGCCCGAACTTCTGCTTTGCCAAGGTGTATCGGTTTCAGTGCCCCGGCATCTTTTCTTCCCGTATAGTTTGCTGTAATGATTACATTGTTGCTCAAAAAATACTCAAACCTGATATTCCACAACCAGGAATTGCCCGGCTTTTTTCCTTTCCCCATGTCAAAGGGGATGGGTCGATTAAGGGGATTGCTCACTTCCTGAACCTGTAGGAATTGGAGGTTGGCCGTGGCACGTGCCTTTCCCCGTAAGGAGTACACAATCTCCGGGCGTATATCCCAGTAATTCACTTGAAGTAAATTTTGTGAAAAGCGATCCTTTTCAATCCCCCTCTCCATACTTAACTCTAACTGCCAGCGATAATTCAGGCGATAGGTCCATCGAGTCAAGCCGGATTGACTCAGGATGTTTTGATTACGGGATGTTGCCGCAGCAACCCAGCGTTTGTTGAGTGTGTTTTTATACTCAGCGGTCACATTCAAACGACGCTTAAAAAACCGTTTTCGCAATTGAATAAATCGTTCCCAGATGATCCGGGTCTCATTGTTCTCTTCATCAAGGAAGAGATTGGATAAAACATCCCGGTATCGACTTCTGAATAACATTCCCCAATCTGGATTCCGCTCGTTATAATAGAGGTCCTCATTGATGGTATAAACACTCCGTAAAGAGGTAGCGACTTTATGAAATTTATTGAGATTCAACAGGTAAATATCTGCTACATTGTCCAGGCGGCTCTGTTCCTCAATTTTGATATAGCTGATGTTGGAAATACGGTTCAGAAATTTTTTCCAAAAACCTCTCAGATCTCGATTTAACCGTGGGCGGTAGCTAAATTGCCAGGCACTCTCCAGATTGGTGACACTCTCAAATTCGCCTGTTTGTAACAACACCAGAATATAGTTCCCCAGGGGATCGGGAACATATTCGTTCAGGGTAGAATCAAACCGAAAATTTCCCCTTGTCTCTCCGACATTAATATACACCTTTTCCCTCAACGCCTGCAATTCACTTGAGACCTGGTAATCCAGGCGACTGGTGATTGATCCGCTTTCGTTCCGATAATTCAATTCAAGATTAGCCAGATTACTTTTCCGATCTTTCCAGGTGGTATCCTGGAATTGGGCATCCGGTTGATAAATAAGCATACTATCTGCGGGTAATCTTTCGAAGAAATCGGTATAATCCTTTTTTCGGATGGCCAGAGAGAAGCGACCGGAGAGCTTCCTGGCAGATTCAATCTCCCCCTGCAACTCATAGGTGCTGGTATTGGCCTGTTTCAAAGTGTTACCAAAACTATGGGGATTATATAAATAATCCTCCCGCAATTGCACCTGAGCCTGGACATTCACCCCTCCCAATTTTTTAATATCAACAATCCCTTTACTTTCCTGGAATAGAAAGCCGGTTTTACGCATCCCGGTTTCTACGGTTCTATCCTCTTTACGAAAGATATATTGAGGATGCAGCTTCCAGATTTTATGAGAAATTTCCAGAGAATTTCTCATCCAATTGCTTTCATCCAGAGGGGTCTGACTGAAGACTTGTTCCCGGCGAACGCGAATCCCTGGAAATCGGGTTCGAGATATCCTTATCTCGCCCATCTGACGGGTCGAAGATACCCCTCTCCCTTTTTTCAGGGTACCAAAGCTTCCCATCAAGCGCAGTGCCCTGAAGGGTGAATACATTAAATTGCTTTCCAGAGAATTTTCTTCATTGGTCAATTGTTGTTGGGCAAAGTTCCATTTGTATGCATATTCCGGTTGTAAGGGTCTGTCGAGAGGGGAAAAGGAAGAGTCCTGCCGAGTCCAGCGTGCCTGAAAAGAAAGCTTGCCTGCACGAATCCCGGCAATCTTGAAAGAACTATCCTGAAGAGAAGTGGAAAATTGAAAGGCCATACCTTCATTGTCAGCATCATCCACTGCTGAAAAAACATTCTGATCAAATTGGGATAGGGCCAATTCTCCCTGTACATTCCAGTTATTGGTTACCTTCATACCCACTCCAACATTAGCCATGCGTTTGTCCGCCGCTAATGGTACCAACTTGATGGGTAGATATTCTCCTTTTCCAGGGCCGACATATTTAAATACCCCTAATCGTTGACGAATGTAGTCTCCTCGTTGTTTGCCCACCCCTGTAAATCGAACCAGATAATTCCCTTTCCCGGGGCCAACATAGCGATAATACGGATAGATATTTCCATCGCTGAGCAATGTATCATCCTGAACATAGGTGCCACTCCCCTCCTCTACCATTTGTGCCCCGCTCACAAATGCTTTAAGGGGATCATCTCCGGCCGTTTGTAAAGCAAATCGTTCCCCGGTGGTCAAAGGTGCATTATCTTCCAGCAGGTTATTGGTATCATCCCATTCCCGAAAGAGACGAACATCATAGTAAAAACGATTTCCGGCACGGGGTGTATAGGAAGAGAAACCAACAAACGTTCGCCCGTACCGCTGAATACTCCGAGTGTATTCAAAATCCACTTCGATGCGATTTTCAGAGGTAATAAGTTTCTTATTGGTAAAGGTGATTTGGGCCTGACTGTAGTCAATGATGTAGTCATTATTCTCACCCCGAATTTGCAGTACGCCATCGACATAAACCCGTTCAGTTCCAGCCAGAACAATTATCTCCCGTTCACCATTCTTGCCAGTAAGCTGATAGGGGCCTTGATTTCCTTCCTGCCCCAGAAAACGATTGGTATGAAAAAATCCGCGACTGGTCCCATATGTCAATTGTTGATGGGTTTGTTTCAGTTGGTTTTCCAGAGTAATCCCCTGCAATTTCCGCTGCAAATTGCCAAATAATGATTGCTGATATTGGATATTAAAATCTCCCAGCGTGCCCCCCATATAAGGACTTTTGAGTTTAACAAAAACCTTGTCAACCTCCCTTAAATTCTGGGTATTACCCTCCGGCTGGATGGGAGTACTTTCATCGGTCAAAGCCGCAACCACCTCCACGTCCGGGGTTATTTTACCACTGAGTTGTAGATTCAATCCGGAATTAAGGGATAAATCCTGGTTACTACCGATCTCAATCCCCCGAACAATACTCCCGCTCTTTTGCAGGCGACTCTGATAGCTATCGATTTCCTGCAGGAATTTTGGCTGTACGGCCCTGGCACTGATATTGTCGCCCAGTGAATCATCATCCGCTATCGCTGCTAATTTCTGGTGAAAATAGTTATTAATCAGAGGAAAGGGATACTTACGATAAACGATTTTAACTGTATCAACCCCCGGATAAGCCCGGAGCAGATGAATTTGTCCCTTCTGATAATCGATGGTATAATGCAGATGATTTTTTAATTGAAATGTTTTAAGATAGACCCGATCGCTACCGGGAATAAGAAAGTGGTGGGGTAATTGTGCCGTTTTCAGGAGGCTATCCTGACTGAAATATACGGTATCCGGGGGAATATCCAGCAGGATTTTGGATAACGGTACCTCCTGCGCCGGTAAAGGGCTCCACAATACCGAAAATACGAAATGTATTATTCCAATAAAGAAGCTATATCGATACGTTCGTTTCACACCTGGCCTGGTTTCATTTGATTTCTATTGGTAACAGAGCCCCCGGAACACCTCCTGTTTATCAATGGTTGGTATACTCAGTTTTTTGCCTTGAAACAATAAATTTAGCTGTTTAGCCTTCGTGAAACAAACAAAAATGGTAACAATTCAATTCAGAATTTTTAATTTCGGGGTGGCTTATCGCTTTCTGGTGGCAACCAAAGGATACCCATCCCCTCCCCACTCAATACCACAATCCGGTTATCCTCCAGCGTGGATGCTCCGAATGTGAGGAGTGGCGAAAATCCGGTAATGGAGAAAGATCGATTAGAGATTGAATCGGTATATCTTTCTTTTCCAGTTCCATGATTCGACGAATCCTTTCTTCGGTTCTGGGATGCGTACGGAGCAAGGAGGGTTCCGGAATTCGCCTCCCTGGTAAAAAAATACGCTCCCAAAAACTCACCTGCAACTGCTCCATCTTAGCAAGTGCCGAGGCTAACCCCTCCGGGTCACCGGTTAAATTGACCGCCTCCAGATCCGCATCATATTCCCTTGTTCTGGATAAGGCTAACTGTAACAGTGCTGAAACCGTTGGAGCAAAAATTAATAGAATGATAAATAGCCAGGGAACTGTCACTTCACCCAATAAGATTAGTGGAAAGTTAAAAAGTAACAAAAATTGCCCCATTAACGATAACATATGGGTGGTGCGGCTGATCATATCAGCCAGCGCCATGACATGCAGATCATTGTGGGCAATATG
>RFIL01000515.1 GCA_003695285.1 Calditrichota bacterium | reverse complement strand
GGGAGCGAACAGCTTCGGAAATGTGGAAATATCCCATTCATCGCTGATATAGTTCATGAAAAAGCGGAAGAAAAAAATCGAGAAGCTTTGGTCGCTCTGCAATAATGTGGTAAGATAGCGAACCGATTCCAGAGAATCCCCCTGTGTAGCATTTAAAATGGCCACACACCAGCGAGCAAATGTTTGGTGGGTTGGCTTTTGCTCCAATTGTTGAAAAAAGCTCAGGGACGAATCAGTAACCCCGTACGCCCAATAGTGATTCAGAAGTATCCAAAAAGGCTCTGGATGGAGGGGATGAGAAACGACATACTGTTCCAGCGAATCGATTTGTTCTGCTTTTGATAGGCTGGAAATGGTTTTTAAAAAATCATAAAAGTTTTTTGCTTGAAGGGATTCATTGCTTTGAGCATTACATATAGGAGAATAAAGTAACAAGCAAAAGATGGCAGCAAATAAAACGCAATTAATGTTTCCAGAGTATTTTTTCTTCACAGGCAGAATATCATCGTTTTTTAGAATCAAGCACTTTGACGGTTAAAGTGGTTATACTTCCTAACTGCCAGAACAAAAAATAGTTTCTGAGCAAAACCGAACAGGATTAATCTTTATATCATTAATCAGACTCCACCCTTTAAATTTACTCTGAAAAACAAAAAACGCCACCATTTTTTTAATGGAATGTGTTTTTATTTTTTCTGCGGATAAGGGCTACCTTCTTCTCATCCCAGATATATTCTTGCAGGAACTTTTGCCCTACCCACTTTTTCATTCTGCAACAGACTCATTACAGCAGGGCAAATCACATTCCAATGAAAAGAGATTTCCTTTACCCCCAATAGAGCGGATAACTGCCCAAAAGCCCGGATTAATCATCGCCCCCTAGAACAAAAAATTGCCCTCAATTTGTGGGCAGACCACAAATTGAGGTAATAATTAGCATATGAAGAAAAACCTTTAATAATGAATTTTATCCCTGAGGTTCATCCTGCTCCGGAGGATCCGGGATTGTAGCCATGGCTGCATTAGCAGCAGCTGAAACTAATAATAGAATTGCAACTGTTTCTACCATTTTTTACCTCCATCAATGAATATAAAATATTAACAGTTTTGCCTGTAATCATTGTTTTTCAATGGTTGCTACCCTCTTTTCCGGGTGTTATCGTTCGAGCCACCTCGTTTCCGTCGGAAACCAAAATAAGGCGCAACCTTTTTAGCGAACAGGATGACATTAGCCATAAAAGAAAAAGCCAGTGCAACCCACAAAATGCTTAATACATAACCAGGGACATCTTGCATAATTACCCCCTCTTGTTTGGTGAATAGTTCTTTGTTTAAGGTAAGGATTTTCTCAACCGTACAAAGATACGGAAAATGAAGATAAAAACAAAAGGGATCACTTCAAGCAAAGCGATTTAAAAATCATCACATCATTTAAAAGTCGCACTGGAATACGTCAAGCTCTCCCCTGGGGATCACCCTGTTCCGGCGGAGGTGGTGCTGCATCCGCTATCAATATTGGTTCTTTTCTCTTTTTCTTTCTCAAGTTCGGGGGATCAGTTGTGGGACGCTTTAATCTGGGCAATACCTTCTTCCGGAAAAGAAGAATATTAGCGACCACAGAGAAAAATAATGCGCCCCAGAGTACATATAAAACATAGCCTTCCATAAGCTTTCCTCCAATACATTTTTACACAACCCTGGTAAAATCAATCATTCTCCATGACCGGGTCAGGAAAAAGTGATTTTATGTGCTGTTTATTCCCCTGGTGAGTATCCCGGAAAACACGGTTCAATGCAAAAATACAATCTGACTCCCTAACGACCCAGGGAGTCAGAACTGAACAATTCCGAAATAACAAAGAGTAGATTATTGTTTATCTGTTTTCTGCAATAAACTTCTGGCATCTGAATAATACGGACTGTCGGGAGGTATATTTTTTAAGATCTCTCGTGCTGACTGGTAATCTTTGAGTAACAAATAGGTTAAACCCTGAAAATATAACTCTCTTTGAGAGGTCTCGATTTGAAATTGTTTTGCCAGATTAGCTGCGGTTTTCAGATATTCAATGGCCTTCTGGCAGGCTTTCTCTCTTTCTCCTTCTTCCAGTGTCACTTTCTTGGTTTGGGAAAATGCCATATAGCCAATTCCAGCGTAAAAATGATAATTCTGAATCATTTTTTGGATTTCTGTGGGCAGAGTAGGATCAACCTCCTGAAGCTCTCCCTGAATTTGGTTTAATTGATTTTGTAGGGAAAGCAATTGGGGCATCCCTTCGGACAGCGTCTTCACCATACTGGCATAATCCGTTCGTAAATAACTCCCCAGGGCAAGGGTAAGGTTGTCCTTCAGTTGCTGGTATGTTTTAAGAGCATGAGAAGTGGAACTGGATAGTGGAACCTCGGCTCCCCTCAATTGAATACTGTTGATAGCATAGGGAACCTGATTATCCCATTGAAAAGGTGTTTCTTCAGGACCCATCATCCGCTGTAATCCAAAGTACCCGACCATAATTAACACGGCCAGAACCGGGATGGCATAGGCCAGGCGGGGAGTTCGGAAACCAGCAAGGAATTCCTGAATTTTTTCCAGGATGCTCAATCGGGCAGGTTGTGGGGTTCTGGCAGATTGAACTTCAGGTGAAACTTCTGCATGTTGCATGATATGTTCTAAAATCTCTTCATTCGATTTCATTCTGACCATCCCGGAAACAATTTCCGGCACGGGGTCAAATTCTACTCTGGGGGCTATGGTTGACAATTTCTTTAAAACTTGCTGATAAAAACCGGGGGAAGATAGCAAATAATCGACGAAGCGCTGATCTTCATCAGGAGTGGTGGTCCCGGAAAAAATCCTTAGCAACCAATCTTCAAGAGAAGAAAAATCGATGCTTTCCTTTATTTTCATTTTCCGGGGAGAAATGGGATTGCGATTTTGTATTACCTGTAAGATATCGATCAATAAATCCATGGCAGGATCGGTTTTTCGAATTCGTTGAAGGTCAGGATGATCAGCAAATTTTTTTGATGTTTCGAAGATAGAAACAAACTGCTGATGACCAAATTTTTCTTGTTTATTCATGTTAACTCTCTCGGTTAAGTTAGCTCTTAGAATTTAAATGTGCGCTCAATCACATCAACATACATTCTAAGAGATACTAACCTGTTCAATTTTCTCTCAAAGAAAAAATTATTTCCCCTCGTATTGTTGAAGGACCTTCAAATATTCTCGCATAATAGTCGTATAACTCTCAAAACACTGATAACAGTTGTTTAAATGGAGAAAAAAAGCCTGACAGTTTTCTGT
>RFIL01000514.1 GCA_003695285.1 Calditrichota bacterium | reverse complement strand
GTTGTTCCAAGGTCAATTCCTATTACTTTCTTAGCCATAGAAGCTACCTCCTTTCAAAATTTTATAATGTTGCGTTTGTTTTCATGATTAATTCTTCAATTCTTTCCTGATGATTGTAATGCAAATCTTTCAACTGCAAAAGCTGTTCAGCCTGCTCGTATAGGCCACAATCTTCTGCCAGGTTGGCATGTTCAGCAATCCGTTCTCCAAGCTCGTTCTCCAGTTCCAGAATCGCAGCAAAATTGCCGCTGGCAGTCGCACTGAAATCGTCGATAACTTCTGCATCCACCTTACTTCCCAGTCCTTTCACGATGCCACTTAAGATATCAATCACCTCTTCTTTGTCCCTTGCCAGTTTCCTCGCCGCCTCTTGTAAATGTTCGTACGGTAAATGTTCAGCTTCTGCCAGAATCATCTTTTGCAACTTTTTTTGGTCACGAATGTCACGATTTAACTCATCGATCAATACCTTCCGATCTTCATCACTCAGAGAATTTTCCTCTCGTAAGTGATTGATCCAGCGATCAATAATACTCGTATTTTCCA
The DNA here is from genome assembly GCA_003695285.1 of Calditrichota bacterium. Classification (GTDB taxonomy): domain Bacteria; phylum Calditrichota; class Calditrichia; order RBG-13-44-9; family J075; genus J075. The sequence goes on along the minus strand of RFIL01000514.1, from coordinate 3,164 downwards.
TCGTTCCGCACCCTTCTTAAAGTTATATACTTATCCATACTAAAATTATATCGAATCACTGCTACTTAATACAAATGCAATGCCAGGACACACAGAATATCCACAATCTATTAAGAAACAACAGGTTATAGAGTTGATAATTTTCACAGATACATCAGGAGCTTAATCTTAGTTTATGCCACATTGCCACTGATTGTGTCATCATGGCAAAAGGGGAGTCATATTCACGGTATTTTTAGCATCTTAAATCAAGCAAGATGGATTCATTACAATATTTCGGAATACGACTCCCACCCAGGAATTACAAACTCAGGATGCCAGGATTGAGGAGAATAGTTTGCCTCTGTTGATCACCAGATGAGGTTTCCCAGTCAATTTCCAACCAATGAATGGTGAATTGTGACTTCGGGATAACGACTGTTTTTCGTCAAATGTCCAGGTTATTTCAGGATCAAACACCGTGATGTTGGCATTCATCCCCTTCTGAATTGAGGGAGGCTCTAATCCCAATATTCGATAGGGATTGGTGGAAAATTTCTCTATCAATTGTGAGAGCGATAATTTCTTTGAATGAACCAGTTTTGTCATACTCAACCCTAATGCCGTTTCCAGACCGACAATTCCAAATGGAGCATAGATAAATTCCGATGCCTTTTCTTCCCAGGAGTGAGGAGCGTGGTCAGTAGCAATAGCATCAATAGTATTATCCTGCAACCCTTCCATAATGGCTTCGATGTCATCAGCCGTTCTTAAAGGAGGTTTCATCTTGGCGTTGGTATCATAACCTCGAACAGCCTCATCGGTTAATGTAAAATGATGGGGGGTAACCTCTGCTGTTACCTGAACACCTCTCTTTTTCGCCTCCCGAACCAATTCTACAGACTTGCGGGTAGAAATATGAGCCACATGAAAGCGACCACCGGTATACTCAGCCAACATAATATCTCTGGCAATCATGATATCTTCAGCCACAGAAGGGATACCACCTAACCCCAGGCATGTGGATACAAACCCTTCATGAATATGCCCATCAGCCGTCATTGTGATATCCTCCTCATGCCCGATCACCGGTATGTTAACCATTTTGCTATATTCTAAAGCCCGACGCATAATTTCAGCGCTCATCACCGGACTTCCATCATCAGAAATGGCCACCGCCCCCTGCTCAACCAGATCTAAAATTTCAGCCAATTCGTCCCCTGCTCGTTTCTTGGTTATCGTAGCAATGGGATAAACTTCCACCAGAGAATCTCGAGCTCTGTCCTTAATGTATTGAATAATTTCCTGGCTGTCGATGGGGGGATTGGTGTTGGGCATACAACAGACAGCCGTAAACCCACCATTTGCTGCAGCGAGAGTACCGCTCTCTATGGTTTCCTCATCTTCTCTCCCCGGTTCTCTTAAATGGACATGCAAATCCATCCAGCCCGGAGAAACAATCTTACCATCAACATCCATCACGACCCCTGAAAAATGGGACTCGTTGATTTCTTCCACTGCAGTAATTTTACCGTCTTCGATGAGTATATCCGTCCTCTTCTCCAGATTTTGAGAAGGGTCGATAACAGTACCCCCTTTTAACAACAATTTTTCGGGTAAAGATTGAAACTCATACACACCACTTTTGACATTTTTAGTGAATTTCACTGGGACCTCCTGCTAATAAGTATAACACTGCCATTCTTACAGCAATACCATTTGTTACCTGTTCTAAAATGACCGAATGTTCGCTATCAGCAACATTACTGGAAATTTCCAATCCCCGATTCATCGGGCCCGGATGCATGATCAGGATGGGCCTGGTAGCTTTTTCCAGCCGTTCACGGGTAATACCAAAATAATTATGATACTCCCGCAAAGACGGAAAAAGCCCTTTCCGTTGCCGCTCAAGCTGGAGCCGCAAAATGTTCATCACATCTACCTGAGGGATGATATCATCAATATTGTGATAGACCTCCACCCCCAGTCGTTCGATTTCCCTGGGAATTAAGGTAGAGGGCCCACAAACCAGAACCCTTGCTCCCATTGTTTTTAAACCGTAGATGTTGGATAAAGCCACTCGTGAATGCGAGATATCCCCGACCATGGCAATGGTCAGGTTATCCAGCCGGCCTTTTTTCTCACGAATGGTCATCATATCCAACAGCGCCTGGGTGGGGTGTTCATGTCCACCATCTCCTGCATTAATGATGTTAGCATCCAGCACCCGAGTTAACAGGTGCCCGGCTCCGGGAGAAGAATGCCTCATCACGACCATATCAATTTTCATGGCGGCGATGTTACGGACCGTATCGATTAACGACTCTCCCTTCTTCACCGAACTGGTACTGGCCGAAAAGTTAATGATATCCGCCGACATCCTTTTCTCAGCCAGCTCAAAGGAGATTCGTGTCCGGGTGGAGGGCTCATAAAACAAATTGACAATGGTTTTCCCCTGTAGGGTGGGGACACGCTTGATGGGTCGGTCAATGATTTCCCGAAACGAACGAGCAGTATCCAGGATAAGCTGGATTTCTTCGGCTTTCATCCCATCAAGCCCTAACAAATGGCGCGATGAGAGTCGCTCAATTCGTTTTACTTCACTTTCCATGATAGCCATAACGACCTCTTAGTTAATGGTGTTAATTCGTTACTTGACAGCATTCACCACAGAGTTACAGAGAAAAAGAAGATAGAAGTCGACAATACATACCCCAACTCATGGTAATAGACCCGGGATTAAATGGAATGAGATATTTACCATTGGCGATGTCAAATGTCTCTAAGTCTTTTCTCTGTGGTGAATAGTTCCGTTGATTAAATTTAAACCTGATTTTCTTTATTCTCTCCACCCCATATCGCCTTCTCTTAACAACTTAAGGCTTATAGGGGTTGAGAACGGAGAGTTCATCTACTCATTTTGAGGCGCTTCCACCAGATAAACAGCATCTTCATCATCCACTTCTGAGAATTTCACTTTCACTTCCTCTCCAATGGAGGTGGGAATATTTTTTCCCACAAAATCCGGTTTAATGGGCAACTCTCGATGTCCCCGATCGACCAGAACGGCCAGATAAATTCGTGCTGGCCGACCAAAGTCCATCAGTGCGTCCAGCGCTGCACGAACCGTTCGCCCCGTGTATAACACATCATCAATCAAAACAATATTCTTTTCATCAATGGCT
>RFIL01000513.1 GCA_003695285.1 Calditrichota bacterium | reverse complement strand
GTAATGGCAGGATGGATATTAGTCAGGATGTGTAAGGAGGGGCTGATAAAGTTGGAATCCACCAACAACGTGCGGAGTCCTGCATTTGCCAGGGAAATGCCCAGTTGCAGAGCAATGATACTCTTACCAACCCCACCTTTTCCACTGACAACCGAGATGATATTCTCAGAAATATCTGTCCGGCTCTGGAACTGACGTTGCCGGTCTTGCATCAGTTGTCGTAATATGGCAGCCTGGTCTCTCATTTTTGCCACTCTCCATAATACACCAGCTGGGATAATCTTTCCTTCTCCGCAGCGACGATATCATTGGGAACCGTTTGACCGGTGGTGATATAGGATACCGGGATGGGATATTTATAGAGCACATTTAAAAACAATCCCGGGCTATCTGTTTCATCCAGTTTGGTAAAAATCAGGCGATTGGGACGCATTTTCCCGAACCGTTGTAAAATTTCGAACAGGGTTTTTAAACTGGAGGTTAAACTCATCACCAGGTGTACTTCATTGGGGTCCGCTGCATCGATGAACAGTTGAAGATCACGAATTTGAGGTTCGTTTTTCGGACTGCGCCCAATGGTATCTATTAAAATTAAGTCCTTGTCTTTAAAATGTTCTACTGCTTCCTCCATCTCTTTGGGGGCATAAGCCACTTTCATGGGAATGTGGGCAATATTGGCAAAAGTCTGCAATTGTTCAATGGCCGCTATTCGATAGGTATCTGCTGAAATTAAAGCCACATCCTTCTGGTGAAACAACTTCATATTAGCTGCTATTTTGGCAATTGTGGTGGTTTTTCCGACACCCGTGGGGCCCACCAGGGCGACGATGTATGGTTTGTGTTTACGGTTCTCAAGGGGTGGTGCAGTCTTTATCATCTGTTGCAGCAACTCAAAAAGATTCTTAAAAACCACTTTGGGTTTATTATAATCTCCGGGTTCCGTTCGAGCGTAAACGGTTTGAACAATTGCCTTGGCTAATTCTTCGTGCACCTCATTATCGACCAATCTTTTCAGCATATTCTTGAAGATGGCGGGTAGAGCGGGCATGCGACTGTATTTCAGAAAGTCCGCGACATCTTCAAGAACTTTTTTCATATCCTGAACTTCTTCCTTCAGGGAGTCCAATCGGGAGATCTGTTGGAGGAATTTTTCTTCTGTGATTCCCTGAGATGAGAGAGATTCACCACGGGAAGAACCATTCCGTTTTCGGGAAATACCATTCAGGACAGAAGATGAGCTGTCATTACCAGAATTGGTGGTATTGGGTGCGTTGTCAATGGCTGCGGTAATTTCGTAATGGTCCTTTCCACCTAAGAAATGGATGGCATTTGATGGTTTCACTTTACGGGAATTCAAAATAATGGCATCCTGGCCCAATTCCCGTTTCATCTTCTCAAATGCTTCCTGAAATGATTCTCCAGTATACTTTTTAATTTTCATTGCCAATCTTCACCTTTCCTATTGATTCAATTTGAACTTCAGAAGGCAGCTCTCCAAAGGAGAGAACTGCGACATCGGGAAACACATTTTCAATCAATTTGCGAAAATAGGCACGGATCGTAGGTGAACAGATGATGACTGGCGGATATCCCTGAGTGAGTGCTTGTTCCATGTTCTCGGATACACTCTGATGAATTTGCTGGATAACCACGGGGGATAACCCCAGATTGTTGTTCACCTGTTTTTGCTTCTGCAATGAATTGGTAATCAATTGCTCTATCTGTGGATCGACGGTGATAGCATGGATAGTGCCCTGCTCATCCTGATAAAGTTTGGCTATGGTATCTGACATAGCGAAACGAACATACTCGGTAAGGACCTCCACATTCTTGGTCATACCGGCGTAGTCGGCCAGGGTCTCCAATATCGTCACCAGATCACGAATGGGGATATGTTCCCGTAACAGGTTTTGCAATACCTTCTGAATCGCTCCGATGCTCAGTTGTTCAGGTACCAGTTCTTCCACAACAGCCGGATAATCCTTTTTAAGATTATCCAGGAGTTGCTTGACCTCCTGTCGCCCCAGCAACTTATCTGCATTTTTACGGATAATTTCCATCAGATGTGTTGCCAGCACAGCGGAGGGTTCCACCACGGTAAAGCCTTTTAGTTCTGCTTCATGTCTTCGTTCCGGAGGAATCCACACTGCCGGAAGTCCAAAGGCTGGTTCAATGACCTGTTGTCCATCCATGGGCTCGTCCATCATTCCCGGATTCATGGCCAGGAACTGTCCCACATAGATTTCATTTCGTGCAACTTCATTCCCGCGTATCTTTACCACATATTCATCCGGGTTGAGTTGAAGATTATCCCTTACCCGGATGGGCGGTACGATGATTCCTATTTCCATGGCAATCTGTTTACGCATGGAGGTGATTCTTTCGAAGAGGTCTCCACCCTGTTCTACATCTACCAGAGAAATCAGATTATAACCGATTTCCAATTCCAGTGGGTCAACCTGTAAATAATGCTCGATGTTTTCAGTAGGGGAGGGGAGTTGAGCTTCCTCTGCTGTGGTTTCTATTTCTTCTTCATCCACAACGGTTTGTTTGATGGTGTAGGCAGTGGCTGCCACCACACCGGCTAAAATCAAAAATGGAAGTGTTGGTAACCCGGGAGTCACACTAAAGACAATCAGGGTGGCGGCAGCGATATAAAGCGCCTTGGGATTCCCCAGAAGTTGTTGATGCAAATCGCTGCCAAGATTTTCATCACTGGCAGCCCGGGT
>RFIL01000512.1 GCA_003695285.1 Calditrichota bacterium | reverse complement strand
GCAACGATGGATCATCCCCTTCTTTGCTAATTATCTGCGGATGTGGGATGTGAGCAGTTCAAATCGGGTGGACTATTTTCTGGCCAACTCCCGGCATGTTGCCACCAGAATCTGGAAATATTATCGACGAGAAGCCACCGTAATTCATCCCCCGGTTGATACGGAGCTATATCGCCCGGGAAAGAAAGAAGGTTCTTATTATTTGATAGTTTCAGCCATGGTTCCGTATAAAAGGCTGGATCTGGCAATCGAGACTTTTAACCGATTGGGAAAGCCGTTGTTTGTCATTGGAGAAGGCCCGGAAAAGAAGCGGCTTCAGGACATGGCAAAGGCCAACATCCGCTTTTTGGATTGGCTACCAGCGGAAGAGCTGGTGAAATATTACTCAGCCTGTAAAGCATTGGTCTTTCCCGGAGAAGAAGATTTTGGCATCGTGCCGGTTGAGGCTCAATCCTGCGGGAAACCGGTAATTGCTTATGGTAAGGGAGGAGCTCTGGAAACGATTATCGGTTATAATGGTAAGAATGAATTGAAGTGTAGTGGGGTGTTTTTTAATTCTCAAACGGTAGAAGATATGATCGCCGCAATAAAGAAATTGGAAACCTTATCCTGGGATACCGGGTTTATTCATCAACATTCTCAAAAGTTTAGTAAAAAGCGATTTACTCGCGAAATCAAGGATTTCCTGGAAGAAAAAGCCAGAGAGTTTTTTTCAACTCGTGGGTAATGTTAAGATTAATGAGAGGGTTTTTGGAAAGTCAGTTTAAGGGATATGAATAGGATTGAGCCGGAGACGTTTTGAATGGATAATAATATTTATAAAAGAAACCTGTTGGTCCCTTTTTTAAAAATGGTGGGAGATGCCCTGGCGGTAGAAGCCGCGGTCTTATTTTCTTACTACCTGCGCTTTTATTCTCCTCTGACCCGTTTTATTCCGGTAACCAAAGGCTATCCACCCTTTGAACAATACCTCTATTTTTCATTCTTTCTGGTTGGGGTCAGCATCGTTCTTTTTATTCGGGCTTATTCTTACCGGAGTCGTTTTTTTAGTTCTTTTTCCCAGGACATCCCTGTAGTATTGCGAACCTCGTTGATGAGCATCCTGGTAGGGATGAGTGCAGCTTTTCTCTATCGTGGATTTTCTTATTCTCGACTGGTCTTTTTGCTGATCTTTCTGAACATGAATCTCTTTCTGTTAATCGAGAGATTTGTGTTCCATCGGATAAAGCGTTTTTTTTTGACTAAAGGATACAATACAATCAAAGTGGTTCTTGTTGGTAGTGTGAAGAATCTTTTTCGAGTCTTTGATGCCCTTCATAAAGATCTTAATTACAATTTTCAGATCGCAGGCTATCTGGCAAACAAGCCGCAGAAAAGTTTGCCCTTAGAATATCTGGGTTCGGTTAAGAAATTACCTGAGGTGATAGAGAGCCGAGAAGATGTGGATGGATTAATTATGGCCTTTGATCATCAAGAACATCCGCTGGTGTTAGAAACGCTCAAAGCTACGGAAGGGAAAAATATAGAGCTTTTCTACATTCCGGATATGGTGGATATTTTGACCACTCGTGTACAGGTTTTAGAGGTGGCTGGTCTTCCTTTGCTACAGGTAAAAGCGTTTCTGCTCTCCGGCTGGCAAGGTTTTTTAAAACGAACGTTTGATATTGTCATTGCATCCCTGGGGTTGATATTACTTTCTCCCCTGATGTTATTAATTGCCCTTCTGATAAAACTCACTTCTCCTGGACCGGTGCTATATAAACAACCCCGGGTTGGATATGATGGAAGAGAATTTGATATGTTAAAATTTCGTTCGATGAGAGTGGATGCAGAAGCGGAAACCGGGCCAGTATGGGCTAAAAAAGATGATCCCCGTGCCACTTCCATCGGAAAAATTTTACGTCGCACCAGTCTCGACGAGTTACCCCAGCTTATTAATGTACTGAAAGGGGAGATGAGCATTGTTGGCCCACGCCCGGAACGGCGTCATTTTGTTGAACAATTTCAGAAATATATTCCTCAATATCGAGAAAGACATCGGGTAAGGTGTGGGATGACCGGTTGGGCTCAGGTGAATGGCCTGAGAGGTCAATCACCCATTGAAGAGCGAACCAAATATGACCTCTATTATATTGAAAATTGGTCCATCTGGTTTGACTTAAAAATTATCATTATGACCTTTATTGAAATTATTCGAGGGGAAAATGCCTATTGAATTTCGGTTTGTAACTCGTTGGCATTGATTCGAAATACTTCATTCATCCCCACAGCAGCCATCACCCACCAGAAAATGTTATTCTCCAGATCTGTATAATAACACTGAAATAGCGCCGCAATCATGATTCCGGAGATAGCCAGAATGGTTCCTAATAAAATCCCCCGTTCTCGGTAGGATGAGATGATAAAGTATTTTTTCAACGAAAAGTAAAACCAACTTATCCAAACCGCCATCCAGCTGAAAAAGGCCAGCAATCCACTGTTGGCTGCCAAATTGAGATAATCGTTATGGGCGTGAGAAATAGTATCATAAAAGCCGGGAACTTTATACTGTGGAAAAACAACCTTGAAAAAGCCCGGACCGATACCAAAAAAAGGATGGGTTTTGATCATCTTTAGAGAAGTCAACCAGAGGTTTAAGCGGGTTTCATTTTTGGAAAGATCAAAAATGCTAATAAAACGTTCCTGGAGAGCTGGAAAGAGGATCCCCAACAAAATGGCAGCAACAATAATCCCGGGCACGGCATAAATTAACCATCGGGGGCGGGTTAGAAGGATGGCCAGCGGAATGACTGCCAGAATCGCCAGCCAGGCACTACGGGCATAAGTAGCTATGATGCCCGCAAATAACAGCACTAAAATAAATAGATAGATTTTTTTCCATACACTTCGTCGGGGTTCAAATAAAAACAACCCAATGCCCAGACAAAAAGCAAGCAGTTGATTACCAGCAAAGGTCAAATACATATTATACCCCCCCAGAGCACGGTGCCAACCATTGTACTCAGGCAGCAACCGACCCCGTATCAAATCGATTCCGGTTATGGTTTGCCAGCAACCATAGAGTGCAGCAATTGCAGAAGAAATGAGTAACCACCTTAATGCACGCTGTTTTTGCTCCACCCTTAAAGGGGTAATTACAAGAAATGGAATTGACAACAACACCCAATCGGTATGAAAAAATGCATCAAAAGATTTTATTGGAGAAGGGGCAAACATCACGGAAAAGATGCGGGTAATCACATATATTAACAAAAACAGAAAAAAGGGATGAGTGAGAGAAGACAAATTTCGTAATTGAATGACGTGTATAATACCCACTGTGGCAGTTAACCCCAGCGCAATTTGCATGGCAGCTATTGACCAGGGTAAAACCAGAGCCAGCAGAAGAAAGCAAATACTATATATCGTTTCTAACAAGTTTTGTTGGTTTGAAATTTTGGTAAGGTGCATTGCAGTAACATTGTTTGGATTGATTTATTCTATGGGAACCCGCATGGAGGTTGTTGATTAAGTATAGAGTAAATTCAAGGAACAAAATTTGTGTTGAAAGTATTTCAAAAAAACTGGAACACTCAGGATATATATTCGTTTAGCAGCGTAAAAAATAATTAAAAAATGAAAAACAAAAAATATAGGGAACTTTTTTTTAGATCAAAACAATAAAATTTTTTTGTAGTTGGAATTTTAACTTGTTTTTTTTAAAATACCACGCTTAAAAATAGATAATTTGGGAAATTGTGTCTATTTAACCAGAGGGTAGTAAATATGTCATATCATAAATGTGCGATTGAGGGTTGTCCTTTTAAACCTATTTCATTCACGAATTATTGCTGGCAACATATCCCGGATAAGAAGGCTTATCTTAAAAAGCTTCGGGTCAATATCGAAAATACGGTTGCTCCCATCACTCTGGACAAAGTTGTTCTGGAGGGATTTGATTTAGCTCAGTTAGATCTGAGAAGTGCTTCGTTTGTCGGTGCCGTGTTTATTAATGTGGATTTGTCTAATACGAATTTAACCAATGCCAATTTTAAACGGAGTTTCTTCCAGGACTGTAAATTTGAAAACACGAAATTGGTTCAATCAACTCTGAGTGGGGCTATTCTGGTTGATTCTGAGTTTATTGATGTGGATATGTCGCTGGTGGAAGGTAACCTGGTGAAATTCAAGAGTTGTCGTTTTGAAAATCTTTACATTAAATCAGCGGACTTCAAAAACTCATTCTGGAATGATGTGAATTTGATTCGAAGTCAGATTACCGATGGGAATTTTATGATGAGTTATTTTGATAAACTGGCAATCAATGACAGCAAACTGGATAACGCTCTCTGTTCCGGTAGCCAGTTTTATAACTGCTCGTTTGAAATGAGCGATTTAAAGCAGGTTAACTTCATCGGTTGCATCGTGGATGGAAGTGAATTTAAAACCAATCATCTCCAAAATTGTCGTTTTGCTACAGCCATCCTCCGAAACACAACGTTCGATAATTGTAAGCTGGCGAAGCCGGTAATGCGTGAAACTCAAATTGTTGGTGGAAAATTTCATCGATGCACTATCAGCTCTCCTATATTACAGAGAGCGGTGTTAATCCACAATAATTTGAGTACCAAAAAACTGGCTAATGCCAACACCGAAGGTTTAGTGGTTATGTAATCGACCCCTTTCTGGAATTGACAAACCCCCTGAGAAGAG
>RFIL01000511.1 GCA_003695285.1 Calditrichota bacterium | reverse complement strand
TTGAAACCTTTGAAATAAAATAGATTAAGAAGTATTTCAATTGTCTTTCAGGCTTTAAATTCATTTATCAAAACCCAATAAGGTTGTAGATTAGTCCAGGGTGTTTTTATGAAACTTTTATTATCCTGTGGACCAGGATTAGAAAATAAAAATAATAGCCACATTATTGTTGTTGATTGGAAATCTAAGGAGATTATTGATCAACATGAAAGTTTTCATCAAGTCCTGTCATCCAGTCATAAAGGTTTTACAGGGGGGCATATTTATGACAAAAATCTGGTGGTTGCAAATGAGGTTGAAATTTTTATCTACGAATTAGCCCCACTAAAATTACTTTTTAGAACTACTAATCGGCTTTTTAATGATCTCCATTATGTTACTCAAATAGATAGTAAATTTTATATCTGCAACACCGGATTAGATACAATTGAGGTATTTGACAAGGACTTCAAACATCTTCAAACAATCCCCTTAATTAAACAATTTGGTTTCAAATTTTTTCATCTTTGTCGATTGTTTTCAGATAATTTTAAAAGATGGAGAAATAAAAAGTTGAATAAACTTGGATATTACGACCATCTACAGGATAATATTTGGGGGAAAAATATTCGAAAATTAGTTAATCCACTTTGTTTTCATAACTCACAGCGGGATCTTCGCTTCCATGATTTACGTCCTCATTTATTACATCCGAATTATCTTTTTAAATATAATGGTGATATATGGGTGACACTCTGGAGAGGTGGGGGTGTTATGAGTTTAAACAATGGTCGGTTCTTAGTAAAAGAATCTGGATGGCCAAAAGATGCTTTACACGATGGTGTTTTAGACAAATCCACTTTTTTTCTAACTGATGCACAAAATAATCGTCTACTAATTTATAAACAAGCTAAAGATAGTATTGAATTTCAGCCTATACATCGCATCGATATTACTGACGCAAGAGAAGAAGGATTCTTAAGAGGGTTATGTGTAACCACGAAATCGATTTTTTTAGGTCTCTCAGCAAGACGCAATTCCTATAAATGGCCTTTTGCAAGGGTTCTTGAATATGATCGAGAATCATTGCAAAAGGTGGATGAATGGATCATTCCAGAAAAATACGGCAAAATGATTTATTCTGTACTGGATGTTCAAAAATATTATTGAAATTTTGGAGGGATTTTGGTCGCCTTAGAAAATTCATGGGGAAACAAACAAGAGAGTTTAATATCAACGCAACAAGCTACGATTTCAACCTGGATAACATTATTGATCGTCATTCAATCAATTGTTATTGTCCTTCCTCTCTGGTTAACCTGGCACTTTCCAAATCAAAATGGCCTCTTATATATGCTAGCCATTCATGTGTTGAAGGATTTTAACAATCCGATATACAATTTTGCACAATTTCATAATAAATTTTTTCTGGTAGTTCCCAACTTAACTTTTCATTCTCTGGTCTATTTCCTGAGTTTCTTTTTCCCGTTAACCATTGCATACAAAGTGATGGTTACCATTAATATGGTTCTGGTTCCTGTAGCCTTATTTTATTTCATCAAGGCTATTAAACCGGAAAATCTGTTATATGGTTTCGTGGGTTATGTTTATAGTTATAGTTATTTCCTTTTAAAGGGATATGATACATTCATTATTTCATTTATCTTCTTTCTATTTTATTTCCTTAATTTTTATCGATGGCTTCATTCTGGTCGTATCAAGTCCCTTCTAATGATGCTTCTATTCTGTACCTTAATTTATTTATCCCATATCTATACGTTTTTAATGGCTTTTTTTGTAAGTCTCATTTTTCTTTTTATAAAAGAATTTTCAGCGCAAAAAATCAAAAAAGTCCTTTATGTTTTTTTACCCGGCTTTCTCCTCTTTGCTCGATATCTGTATTTCGTTTATAATCAACCCGTTGAGTCATTTGGAGGAAATCCATATAAATTTTTCAAATTGCATTGGATCATCAGTGATTTTTTTCAAATGGATATGTATTCCTACTCAATGGTTTTCGTTTTCTTATTTTGGGCAGGATATGGCTATATTTTCTTTCCGTTTATCAAAGACTTGTTCCAAAAACTAAAACAATTTTTGACGCTTTCAACGCCTCTGAAGGTAAAAATTAAACAATTTGCCAGAGAACATCCTTTTCATCTTTTGTGGGTATTGTTGTGCGTGTTTTATTTCCTTTCCCCTCGAGAAATTTTAGGATGGGGAAAATTTAATATCAGAGTTTTGCCATTCATGCTGTTCTTCTCACTCGTGGCAGCACCTGCCTTAAAAAGTGTACGTCTCCAAAAACTGTTTCTATTAACCGTGTTTGTTGCTTCAATAATTGCCAGTGTAGTACTCCACCAGGAAATTAGAAAAATAAACACCGAACTGAATGAATATCTTTCTGGTATTCCCTATATTGAAAATGGTAAACGATTACTTCCCATTCATTTAGAAGACTATAAGGTTGGCAAAATACGTCCCCTCAACTGGGCATACAATTTTTATACTCTTGAAAAAGGAGGAACTACCTGGCGGTGTGCTATATTTGGATTTCCAGGAAGAGTGCCGGTGCATTATAATCAACCCATCAGAATGAATGAAAAAGGACGAATTGGCGCTTTACATCCAAAAAAACCGGAAGATATAGATGAAGAATATATTTTAGATCAATATGATTATATGCTGATTTGGGGCAATAATGAAAAAGTGATCGCTGCCTTAGAGAAATTGGCTTCTGAACAACTCTTTATAAATGGGAAATTGAGAATCTATAAATTGAAAAGTAAGCCTCGTGGCTAGCCATGCAGAAAAGTCCTACATCTATTTATCCGCCCATTGACCTTGTCATCCCGATGTATAATGAAGAGAAGAATATACCGTTATTGGTGAAACATATCATAACCCATTTTACCCCTTATTTTGAACAAATCTGTTTTATCCTCGTGGATGATGGAAGCAAAGATAACACATATGAAGCCATCTCTGAAATTGAGATTCAATCAGAAAAAATCAAAATTGATTATATTCGTCTGGCGAGAAATTTTGGGAAAGACCTGGCAATTAAGTGTGGTCTAGATCACTCAACCTCCCCCCTCTGTGCCATCATCGATGCCGATTTCCAACATCCTCCGGAAAAAATTCTGGAAGCTGTTGAAGCCATTCAGCAGGGGGTAGATGTGGTTCACATTGTAAAAAAGGAGTATAATTTTGGACCCAAATATCGAAAATATGGCTCCAAATTTTTTCATAAACTGGTGAATTTCCTAAGTGATTATGAAATTCATCTGACTGATTTTAAAGTTCTGAATCAAAAAGCAGTAGAACGACTCCGGCCTTTCTCTGAGAATTATTATTTCAGTCGAGGGATCATAGATTTCATTGGCTTAAGAACAACAAAAATAGAATACGAACCTCAGGAGCGAAAATTTGGGGAGTCGAAATATTCCTTTTTTTCTCTATTAAGGCTGGCAGTGAATAGTATGATGGCCGTTTCTGTGAAACCTTTACGTATCTCTATTTATGTTGGTTTGATGATTTCCATTTTTAGTTTTTTGTATGGGTTGTATATCCTCGGTGAGAAAATTTTTTTGGGACAACCGATACCGGGATTTGCTACATTGGGTACAGCTCTTTTCTTTCTCGGGGGAATTCAACTGTTATTTTTAGGCATCATCGGGGAATACCTTGGTAAAACCTTCATTGAATCCAAACGAAGGCCTCAATACATTATTGATTACATTCAGGAAATTTCTCCTGAAAAGAAATAATCGATTAATGATATTTGTCGAAAATAATGATATCAAATAGTCATAAAAATTAGGATTCTAGATAACGTGAATCGCAGTCGTTTAAAAAGTGTCTTACAAATATCGGTTTCCCTTGCAGTGACTCTACTTTGCCTTTTTCTGGCATTCAGACAAATATCCTTCCAGCAAATTTTAGCATCTTCAAATGAAATCAACTGGTGGATAGTGGTTCTGGCTTCAGTTATGGCGATTCTGGCCATTGGCTTACGCGCCTGGAGATGGCAAATGATTTTGAAACCGATTAAACACCTCCAGTTCGGGAAGGTGTTTAACTTTACCATGATTGGATTTATGGCCAACAACATTTTTCCCGCTCATGCCGGTGAATTGGTTCGGGCGTATTTAATGGGCAGAAAAACGAAAACCGGTTTCTTTTCAGTTTCTTCCACTATCCTGATTGAAAGATTGTTTGATGGGGTAGCGATTATTGTTTTACTGGTTATTATAATGTTGTTTATTGATGGCCCCAACTGGCTGCACTATGGTAGTATCGCTGCCGCAATTACAGTTCTATCTGCCCTGTTGTTGCTTGGTGTGTTGGCTTCCAATCAAAGTAAGTTAAGAGTTCTTCTCTTCCGGTTGTTGGATCTCTTGCCCAAAAAAATTAAGCCAAAAGTTCGTGCTAAACTGGATGCCTTCCTGTACGGGTTAAACATGCTGAAGGATTGGAATACCATTCTCCCGGTTATTGCTCTCTCTTTTCTGCTGTGGCTTTTTATGGGGTTAACGGTCTATGTCATCCTGATATCTTTTCCCATCACGAATTATGTGGCCATTAACATGGAATTGCTTTCATTGACAACCGTCATCCTGCTTTCTCTGGCAGTAATTATTCCCTCTTCACCGGGTTATATTGGCGTAACTCAGCTCGTGTTTATTACCACCTTTGGATTGTTTACCGATCCTGAAACAATAGATGGCATTGTTAAGAGCTATATTTTGAACGGTTCGATAATTTTTAATTTTACCCAATATCTACCGGTTACCATCCTCGGCATCATATTATTGTTTAAAGAGGGGTTGTCCTTCAAAAGTTTAAATGTTAAAAAAAAGTCGATGACCTCCAAGACTCTCCCGACAAAAGTCGAAATCGCTTCTGAATAAAGCGTCAAAATATCCCCACATCATCATTCCATAAATAAGAATTTCATTACAGATTTAGTAACCAATTCACCCTATCCTATTGATTTAGGGAAATAATTCTATAACAACATCGAGACCATAGATGCCATTATCAACCAAATCTATTCTGTTGGTAGTCAACGCTGATGATTTCGGGATGACAACTGGTGTCAACCAGGGAATCATTCGAGCTCATCAACTGGGGGTGGTAACCTCAACATCACTGATGGCAGCCGGTGAAGCTTTTGAAGAAGCCATTCAGCTTCGAGCAGAGGTACCTGAACTCTCCATTGGTATTCATTTAACCTTAACAGGTTGTCAACCGGTTGCGCCCCCGGGAAAAATAGCCTCCTTACTATCTCCTTCAGGGGCCTTATATTCTGATCATATAACTTTTTTAAAAGCATATCTGACCGGTAAAATCAATTTAAACCATGTTATCACAGAGTTCCGAGCACAGTTGGATAAAATAAAAAAAAGAGGCATACCAATTTCTCATCTTGATGGGCACCAACACCTCCATGTACTTCCCGGTATTATTGATATCACCCTGTCACTGGCAAAAGAATATCAAATTCCATGGATTCGTCACTCTTATGATTCTGATCGAATACCTTTCAATCCCGGATTAAGAGGACTCCGAATGTGTGCCAGTTTTGCCCGGAAAAAAATTTTGAAAAGTGGTTTAAACACCCCGGACCATTTCTGGGGTACCGCCTATAGTGGAACATTGACTGAGGAGGCCCTGCTGAAAATTATTTCCCGATTACGAGATGGAATTAATGAAGTGATGTGTCATCCCGGGGAAGAAATTGTTAAAGGGGAAGATGACCGACCGAACAGAAAAATTGATCGATTGAGCGAACTGGAAGCTCTGGTTTCTCCGACAGTCAAAAATGCATTGAACCAGTCTCACATCGAATTAACCAATTATTCTGCTCTTTTACCTGTGGGGACCAGAAATTAATTTATCTTTTTCAAGGAGAGGGTTTTCTCTTGCATTCTGGATTGAAATTCTTTAGGATTACCTTTTAAAAAAATCAGATGTCTATCACCTCGATGAATATTGGGGATATGCCTAACTTTAACATGACAAACCTCTTCTGGGAAACGGTATAGGATGAATATTCTTGGTATTTCAGCTTTTTATCATGATAGTGCTGCCTGCCTGGTACAGGATGGGGAGATTATCGCCGCGGCTCAGGAGGAACGCTTCACCCGAAAAAAACACGATTTTCGATTTCCCTATCATGCAATTGACTACTGCCTACGAGAAGGAGGAATTTCTTCCCAGGATTTGGACTTTATCGCTTTCTACGATAAACCATTCCTGAAATTTGAACGACTTTTGCAAACCTATCTGGCGTATGCTCCACGAGGATTTAAATCGTTTTTAATGGCCATGCCCTTGTGGTTGAAACAAAAATTATGGATGAAAGACTTTATTGCCCGGGAACTTTCCAGTGAGGCTAAAATTTTATTCCCTGAACATCATGAATCTCATGCCGCTTCCGCATTTTACCCATCCCCGTATCAGCAAGCCGCCATTTTGACCATGGATGGAGTCGGTGAATGGACCACCTCCAGTTACGGCATCGGTAGTGATAATTCCATTGAATTATGGGGTGAATTACATTTTCCTCATTCACTCGGTTTGCTTTATTCGGCTTTTACCTATTTCACCGGGTTTAAAGTAAATTCGGGAGAATACAAACTGATGGGCTTGGCTCCTTATGGTGAACCCAAATATGTGGATGTGATCCTCAAGGAATTAATCGATCTAAAAGAAGATGGGTCCTTCCGGATGAACATGAAATATTTTAACTACTGTGCCGGCCTTACAATGACCAATAATCATTTCGCCAGATTATTCGGAGGTCCCCCCCGGAAACCGGAGAGCAAAATTACCCAGAGGGAGATGGATTTAGCCCGATCTATACAGGTGGTTACGGAAGAGATCATGTTGCGGATGGCTCGGCATGTTCACAAACAAACGGGGATGAAATATTTAACTCTTGCCGGAGGAGTAGCTTTAAATTGTGTCGGTAACGGACGTATCCTTCGGGAAGGACCATTTGAAGATATCTGGATACAGCCAGCTGCCGGAGATGCAGGAGGAGCGTTGGGTGCGGCTCTCTACACCTGGTTTCAATACCTTGGGAACCAACGGAGTTCAGAGGAGGCTAAATCTCTCCAGAAGGCGTCATACCTGGGACCGGAATTTTCCAATGAAGAGATCGAAGAGTTCCTGAAAGAAAAGGGGGTTTCCTATACCCGATTAACAGATGAGGAAGTTGCAGAGGTGACCGCTGAATTGCTCTCTGACCAAAAAGTTGTGGGATGGTTTCAGGGAAGAATGGAGTTTGGTCCCCGAGCGTTAGGCAGTCGAAGTATCATTGGCGATGCACGTTCCCCGGAAATGCAGTCTGTAATGAATTTAAAAATTAAATTTCGGGAAAGCTTTCGTCCCTTTGCGCCATCGGTGCTGCTGGAACATGTTTCTGAATATTTTGAATTAGATCGACCCAGCCCCTATATGTTGTTGGTGGCACCCGTAAAAAAAGAACTGCGCAGGGAAATACCAGATGACCATCGCAGCGGATTGGATAAATTGAAAACGATACGTTCAGAAATACCGGCTGTTACCCATGTCGATTATACTGCTCGGATTCAAACAGTTTCCGTTGAAGATAATCCTCGATATCATGCCATGATCAAAGCATTTTATGATAAGACGGGTTGCCCGGTCATCATAAACACCTCTTTTAATGTCCGTGGAGAACCAATTGTCTGCACCCCCGAGGATGCCTACCTCTGTTTTATGAGGACAAATATGGATTTTCTGGTGATGGGAAATTTTTTAGTAAATAAAAAGGAACAGGAAGAATTGGTTGAGGACATTGACTGGCAAAAGGAATTTGAATTGGATTAATTGCTGCAGGTAAATCTATGTTAAAAGAAGAAATTTTAAATGTTTCCCGGAAGGCATCTCCCAAAGAACTACGAAAGTTTGGTATAACCATTGGAATTTTTCTGGGGATAATTAGTGGTGTATTGTTCTGGAAGGAATCTATCTATTTCAATTGGGTTCTGGGGGTTAGTATTGCTTTCCTGAGTATCGGAAGCCTTGTGCCCACACTTCTCAAGCCGGTTTACCTGGTGTGGATGAGCTTTGCGGTGATTATGGGATATATCATGTCCCACCTGATTCTGGGAATAATCTTCTTGCTGGTGTTTAGCCCTGTCGGTCTCATTCTCCGTTTATTACGAAAAGATCCATTGAAAGAAAAAATTGACCCCACCGCAAAGAGCTACTGGATTATGCGAGAGAAAACAGTGTATGAACCCCAATCAACTGAAAGACAATATTGATAAAATATGTGATGAGACCATTTAAAGGAGAAATAAAATGGGCAAAATAAACATCATCGGGGAATTCTGGGAATTCCTTCGCCATCGGAAAAAATATTGGTTACTTCCGATTATGCTGATATTATTTTTGTTGGGGGCATTAATAGTGCTCACTCAAGGGAGTGCCCTGGCACCTTTTATTTACACATTGTTCTAAAATTGGTCATAAGACTTTATTGGTAAACAAGGGCTCCCCATTAGTCTCCTGGGGAGCTTTTTAACATCACTAATAGATTGTGAGTTTTTAGCAATGATAAGTAATTCAAGACTGATCCTGGAAGATGGAACAGTTTTTTTTGGGAAAGCCTTTGGTTATCAGTCTTCAATAGCGGGTGAGGTGGTTTTTAATACCGGTATGGTTGGGTATCCGGAAACTCTCACAGACCCTTCCTACCGGGGACAGATTCTGGTGATGACATACCCCTTAATTGGAAATTATGGAATCCCGAAAGATCATCATGACAATGGCCTATCTAATGTTTTTGAATCTAATCAAATTCAGGTTTCCGGATTGATTGTCTCTGATGTCGCTTCCAAACATAGCCATTGGTCAGCGGAGAAATCGCTCCATGAATGGCTTATGGAACACCGAATACCGGGGATGTATGGAGTGGATACTCGACGATTAACTCAATATCTTCGTTCCCGGGGAAGTATGCTGGGGAAGTTAGTGTATGAGGAAGAACATGTGGATTTTATAGACCCCAATAAAGAGAACCTGGTTGCGCAGGTCAGTCGAACCAAAGCTGAGGTCTATGGAGACGGTGACAAAACGGTCATTATCATTGATTGTGGTTGTAAGAATAATATTATTCGCTCTTTGCTTAAGAGAAATCTTCAAGTAAAGGTGGTTCCATGGAATTGGAACCCTCAGGAAGATGAAAACTTTGATGGTGTGGTAATATCCAATGGGCCCGGCGATCCTCGTAATTGTCCGGAAACGGTGGAAACAATTCGCCAGTTGTTTACACTGGAGAAACCAATTTTCGGAATCTGTTTGGGAAATCAATTGATGGCATTGGCTGCCGGTGCTCAAACTTATAAGTTGAAATTTGGACATAGAAGTCAAAACCAACCCTGTGTTCGGGTAAAATCCCATCGTTGCTTCATCACCTCTCAAAATCATGGTTATGCTGTGGATGAAAAGACCTTACCGGAAGGGTGGGAGCCCTGGTTCTTTAATGCCAATGACGGCACCAATGAAGGTATCCGACATTGTTCTATGCCTTTTATGGCAGTGCAGTTTCATCCGGAAGCTGTTCCCGGACCGGTGGATACCGATTTCTTGTTCGATGAGTTCGTTGATTTGTTATAATGTTATTTTGCAAACTTATTAGGATAGGCAACCATTAATGATTCAACATAAAAAAGTTGTATTGTTGGGCAGTTCTGCGCTCAAAATTGGCGAAGCCGGAGAATTTGATTACAGTGGCAGTCAGGCAATTAAAGCTCTGAAAGAAGAAAATATTTCTACCATCCTGATAAATCCCAATATCGCAACAATACAGACTTCTGAACATCTCGCTGATAAAGTTTACTTTTTACCGGTTACCCCATACTTTGTCGAAAAAGTGATCGAAAAGGAAAGACCCACCGGTTTATTATTAAGTTTTGGTGGGCAGACGGCTTTAAATTGTGGTCTGGAGCTCTGGAGGAATGGAATACTGGATAAATACGGGGTTGAGGTGTTAGGTACTCCCATACAGGTAATTGAAGAGACCGAAAATCGGGAACGGTTTGTTTCCCGGTTAAAAGAAATTGATGTGGATGTTCCCCGAAGCATAGCTGCGGATAGTGTTGACCAGGCGGTGGAGGTGGCTGAGGAGATTGGATTTCCGGTAATTGTTCGAATTGCATATGCACTGGGTGGGTTGGGCTCCGGGATCTGCCATACCAGTGATGAAGTGAAAGAGCTTACTACCCGGGCGTTTGCTTATACCCCTCAAATTTTAGTGGAAGAATATCTGCAGGGATGGAAAGAGATTGAGTATGAAGTGGTTCGTGACCGCTTTGATAATTGTATCACTGTCTGCAATATGGAAAACTTTGATCCCATGGGGATTCACACCGGTGAGAGCATCGTGGTGGCTCCCAGCCAGACGTTAAACAATGAAGAGTATCATCGCTTGCGTGAAATTGCCATCAAGGTCATCCGACATCTGGGGGTGGTGGGGGAATGCAACATACAATATGCTCTTCATCCATCAACGGGAGAATATCGGGTGATAGAGGTGAATGCCCGGCTATCACGAAGCTCCGCTTTGGCCTCCAAAGCGACCGGATATCCGCTGGCTTTTATTGCCGCCAAGTTAGCCTTAGGATATAGCTTAGTAGATTTAAAGAACAAGATTACCCAAAGCACCATGGCCTGTTTTGAGCCGGCATTGGATTATGTGGTGGTAAAAATCCCTCGCTGGGATTTGAAAAAATTTAGCAAAGTATCCAAACGACTTGGTTCAGCCATGAAGTCGGTTGGAGAAGTGATGGGAATTGGCAGAAAATTTGAGGAAGCATTGCAAAAAGCCCTGAGGATGCTGGAGATTGGGGTCGATGGACTGGTGGGGAATGAATTCAATTTTGAAGATCTGGAGGATGAACTGAAGCATCCTACTGATGAACGGGTTTTTGCCATTGCTGATGCCATTGAACAGGGATACAGTATTGAGCGAATTCATGAACTTTCTCACATAGATAAATGGTTCTTATATAAGATCCAAAATATTGTGAAAATCGCTGATTTACTAAAGCGGTATGCCGGTGGGATTGCTCCTAAGGATTTGCTTCTGGAGGCAAAACAGTTGGGATTTTCAGATGTTCAAATTGCCCGATATTTAAAGTTGAGTGAATTTCAGGTAATGACTTTACGTAAGAATTATGGAATTTTTCCCTGTGTGAAACAAATTGATACCCTGGCAGCGGAATATCCCGCAAAATCGAATTTTCTTTACCTCACCTATAATGGGGAAAACAATGATGTGAATCCAACAGGTGGTAAATCGGTCATGGTACTCGGTTCTGGTGTATATCGAATCGGGAGTTCCGTGGAATTTGACTGGTGCTGTGTCAGTGCGGTGATGACCTTGCGAGAATTAGGGTATCAGACTATTCTCATTAATTACAACCCTGAAACGGTCAGCACCGATTTTGATGAATGTGACCGGCTTTATTTTGAAGAGATTACTTTTGAAACCATCTATGATATTTATAAAAAAGAGAAACCGATCGGTGTCATTGTCTCCATGGGAGGACAAACACCCAATAACCTGGCGTTACGTCTTCACCAGGCGGGCGTGCGGGTACTGGGAACTCCACCGGAGAAGATTGATCAGGCAGAAGATCGCCATAAATTTTCCACATTGCTAGATCAATTGGGGATCGATCAGCCGGCGTGGAAAGAATTAAATTCAATTGAAGAAGCAAAAAATTTTGTTAAAGAACACCATTATCCGGTATTGGTACGTCCCTCTTATGTGCTGAGCGGTTCAGCGATGGCCGTGGCGATGAACGATCAATCATTGGAAAAATTTCTGGGGAAAGCAGTCGAGGTGTCTCCTGAACATCCGGTTGTCATGAGCAAATTTATTGAACATGCCAAAGAGATAGAATTTGATGGCGTTGCCAAAAATGGTAAATTGCTGGTATATGCCATATCTGAGCATGTTGAGAATGCTGGTGTTCACTCAGGGGATGCTACCCTGGTGGTTCCACCTCAGAGAATGTATATTGAAACATTAAGAAAGGTCCGGAAAATCGCTCAGAAAATTGCAGCTGCCCTTTCGGTAACCGGTCCATTTAACATCCAATTTATCGCAAAAAGAAATGAAGTGAAAGTGATTGAGTGCAATTTAAGAGCCTCCCGGAGCTTTCCATTCGTGTCTAAAGTGTATAAAGCAAATTTTATTGCCCAGGCAACTCGAGCGATAATGGATGAACCGCTGGATGATCTCAATATTTCTTATCTCAATCTGGATTATGTGGGAGTCAAAGCCCCCCAATTTTCCTATACTCGTCTGGAAGGCGCTGACCCCACTCTGGGAGTGGAAATGAACTCAACCGGAGAGGTAGGTTGTCTGGGGGATGATTTTGAGGAAGCGTTTCTGAAAGCTATGCTCTCGGTTGGGTATCGTCTAAATGTCACCAGTGTGTTGCTCTCCACAGGTCCCCTGGAAGATAAAGCCAAATTTATCTCAGCAGCACGTCAATTGCAGAGGATGGGGATCAAAATATATGCAACCCGTGGCTCAGCTGAATTCATGGGTCAATATAACATCCAGGCTGAGGTTCTCCACTGGCCTCTTGATAAAAAACAACCCAATGTTGTAGACTATCTCAATAGCGGAGCAATAGACCTGGTTATCAACATTCCTAAAAATTTTCAGGAGGAAGAGTTAACCAATGATTATATCATACGACGTAAAGCGGTAGATATGGGTATCCCGTTAATCACCGAGTTACAATTGGCCCAACGGTTTGTAGAATCCATTGCTTCTAAAGGGTTAGAAGATTTACAAATTAAAAGTTGGAATGAATATCCGTAAACATGGTATCCTTTTTCAAAATTATTGAGCTTAAGAAATTTTAGTCGATGATTGAATCACTTATTTGGTAATCACACGAGACCAGGAATATGGGAGTGAACGGTGCTTAAAAGTATCTCTTTGGTATTATTCTGGAGTTCATTAGTGCTATTAGTTTATAATTATTTCATTTATCCACTGCTGTTG
>RFIL01000085.1 GCA_003695285.1 Calditrichota bacterium | reverse complement strand
CAGGTACATCCTCGACCAACCAGAGTGCGGGCAATATCCAGATTGTTTAAAAAATTAAAAAAACCAAACAGAGTGTGTTCCGGACGGATCAAATCATATTCTACCGGGTTGGGTGATTGAACTTTGAGAATAACATCCGCCTGGGCATACAACTTTTCAGCCGAAGGGACAATCAATGCGCCGGCCTGCTCATATTCCTCATCCGAATATCCACTGCTTACCCCGGCTTTCGATTCCACATACACCTGATGGCCTCGTTTTACCAATTCTTCAACCACAAAAGGTAATGCCCCGACTCGATTCTCATTCTGTCGAATTTCAACCGGAACACCGAATATCATGGACATAGGTAAACTCTCCTGTTTCAGGTTCTGGATTGTCGTTATTTATGCGGTATAAATATGATGCGTAACATCCTGGAGACATCCAGGAGTTCCTGAGCCGTCTGAGAAATTTCATCTATGGTTATGTTGTCAATCTGTTGGGTAATTTCATCAATGGGTAGAAAACTACCAAGATAAATTTCCATCATCGCCAATCGATTCATCCGGCTGGCAGTACTCTCCAACGCCAGAACCAGATTCCCTTTCAGTTGTGATTTTGCCTCTTCCAATTCTTCCTGGGATAATGGTTCCTTTTGCAATTTCTGAAATTCCTGTTCTAACAATTGGATGGCAAGATGCTGCTTCTTTGGATCTGTCGCCAGATAGGTTCCGAACACACCTCCATCCAGATAGAAATCAACAAACGAAAATATGCCATAGGCCAATCCATGAGCTTCACGAATATTCTGGAATAATCGGGAGCCCATACCGGTTCCCAGTATGGTATTTATGAGAAGGAGTGAATACTTCCGGGGATCGGAAAAAGAAACTCCGGAAATTCCCATACAAATGTGGCATTGTTGAATCGGTTTTTGAAAAACATATTCTCCCTGAGAAGACTGTTCCGGAGTTGTCGTTCGGTAGACTCCATTCCGGTGAGGGAACAGAAAATACCGCTGACATAACTCAACTAATTCCTGATGGTCTACATTGCCGGCAGCCGCCACAATAATATTGGAAGAGCGATAGTGTTGTTGGTAAAAATGAATCAATTGGTCTCTGGATATATTCCGGACGGTCTCCCGGGTACCGATGATCGGCATCCCCAACTGATGCTCCGGGAAAAGATGCTCCACAAAATAATCTAAAATTAACTCATCCGGTGATTCTTCCAGGGATTGAATTTCATCCAGAATTACTTCTCGTTCTTTTTCCATCTCAGCCTGAGGAAAAGTTGAGTGGCAGACAATATCCGCCAGTACTTCAACCGCCTGCGAGAGATGTTCATCCAGAACTTCGACATAAAAGCAGGTTTGTTCCTTGCTGGTAAAGGCATTGATGTTACCGCCCAAAGCCTCAACACTGCGAACAATTTCCCGGGGAGTTCTATGAGAGGTCCCTTTAAACATCATATGTTCCAGGAAATGTGCAACTCCATTGATTTCTCTGCTTTCCTGCCGGGACCCGGATTTAATCCATCCACCCAGTGAGACGGAGCGCACCGTGGAGATATGTTCAGATATGACCGTCAACCCGTTGGGTAAAACAGTTTTATGGTATTCTTGAAAAATCATTTTCTTCTTAATTCGTTATCATCCTACATCCAAAATGGAGTGTTTATTTTACTGATAAAGCCATGCAAAAGAAAGAAATTATTGAGACCGAATAGAGAACGCTACCCCTCTTCATAGTCGAGATGAATTTAAAAAAGTTAGTTGATTAATAAAATTTTATTGGAGGAATTCCTTCCGGCAAAGAAATATTAAACACGGCTCCATAAAAGCCCCACTCCGCCAGCAATGTTTGCCGAAGTGTTTCAGCCTGACGAAACCCATGACCTTCCTCTTCAAAAGTCATATAAACCACAGGAATCCCGCGAGCCTTTAAGCCATTTACCATTCTCTCAGCTTGATCCGGGGGAACAACTTTATCTTCTAAACCCTGAAAAAAGATTATTGGCACATCAATTTGATCAACTGCATGGATGGGAGAGCGTTGAAGATATTTCTCCCGCTCCTCTGGGTATGGGCCAATCAATTTGTCCAGATAACGACTCTCAAATTTATGCGTTTCTTTCACCAGTAGTTCCAGGTCACCGATGCCATAATAACATGTTCCTGCTGAGAAAACGTTATAAAAGGCCAGTGCTGCCAGAACCGTATATCCTCCGGCACTGCTTCCTCTGATGATCAAACGCTGGTTATCCACCAGGCCCTTTTTACTCAAATATGTTGCACCTTCCACACAATCCTCTACATCCGCAATTCCCCAGAGCCCATTGAGCATTTCCCGATAGGCTCTTCCAAATCCGGTACTTCCCCGATAATTCACATCCAGAACAGCAAATCCCCGAGAGGTCCAGTATTGAATTTTTAGATTGAACCGTGCTTCGGTGGCACTGGTAGGCCCACCATGCATCATCACGATTAAAGGAGGGCGTTCATCGTTGGGGGCTTGATAATCCTTGTTTACCGGAGGATAAAAAAATGCATGTACTTGATTTTTTGCATCATCCACCGGGTATTTTATACTTTTCGGTCGGGAAATATAACCCGGGTCAATTCGGGTTGGAGAAATTGAATGGATTTCCTGAAATTCACCATTTTCCAGATGAAATTT
>RFIL01000084.1 GCA_003695285.1 Calditrichota bacterium | reverse complement strand
GGCGAACCCAATTCACAGACCGATCCGGTTGTTCTGGGTTTGCCGGGCGTATTACCGGTCCTCAATCAAAAAGCAGTGGAATTCGCAATTCGAATGGGATTAGCGACAAATTGTGAGATTGCAACCTATAGCCGATTTGCTCGAAAGCATTACTTCTATCCGGATTTACCCAAAGGGTACCAGATTTCCCAATATGAGTTACCCATATGTAGCAACGGATATGTGGATATCGAACTGGAAGATGGTACTCAGAAACGAATTGGGATCATTCGAATTCATCTGGAAGAAGATGCTGGTAAATCCATCCATGATCCGGCGATAGCCGGAGACGCCACTCTGGTAGATTTAAATCGTAGCGGGGTGCCCCTGATTGAAATTGTCAGTGAACCGGATATTCGTTCTCCACAGGAAGCCTATGCTTATCTGATTCGATTAAAGCAGCTGGTGACCTATCTGGATATTTGTGATGGCAACATGGAAGAAGGAAGTTTGCGTTGTGATGCCAATGTGTCACTCCGAAAAGTTGGAGAAAAAACCTTTGGGGTGAAAACAGAAGTTAAAAACATGAATTCCTTTCGCAATGTGGAACGGGCGTTGAGCTTTGAAATTGAACGTCAGAAACAGATTCTGGAGCAGGGTGGAGAAGTCGTTCAGGAAACGTTACTCTGGGATGCCGATGCCGGAGTTGCCCGGGTGATGCGGGGAAAAGAAGAAGCCCATGATTATCGTTACTTCCCCGAACCGGATTTACTTCCGCTCACAATTTCTGAGGAGTGGATTGAAAAGATTCGTTCTGAACTACCGGAACTCCCTCAACACAAGAAAGAACGGTTTATCAAAGAATATCAACTTCCGGAGTATGATGCAACACTTTTGACCGGAAGCAAAGAGTTGGCAACCTACTATGAACAAGCAGTAGCACACTGTGCTGATTATAAACTGGTCAGCAATTGGGTGATGGGGGAAGTGATTCGGGTCCTTAATGAACGAAAAATTGAAATTAATGATTTTCCCATCCCACCGGAGTCCCTGGCAGAACTCTTGAATTTAGTGGTGGATAATACCATTAGTCAAAAAATAGCCAAAACGGTTTTCGAGGAAATGCTCCAGACTGGTAAAGCACCACGAACCATTGTTGAAGAGAAAGGTCTCTCTCAGATAAGCGATGAATCCGCCCTGGAGAAAATCGTCAGTGATGTTCTGGCACAATTTCCATCCCAGGTAGAAGAATATCGTTCCGGAAAAGAAAAAGTACTGGGATTTCTGGTAGGCCAGGTCATGAAAGCCACTCGGGGTAAGGCCAATCCTGGCCTGGTGAACAAATTGCTAAAGCAAAAACTCTCATAATGCTCTTTTGCAAAACGGCGCCCCACCCGTCAGATTGATTTTACAGAACACCATTCCTAATTGGTGGGGATTCGATGGTCTTCCGATGTATCCATAAATAATCCTTCTTACCTGATTTTAACCATAGAGAGGTAGAAAATGGGAAACATACGCTCTCCGGTGGATTACACCACTTACTTACAACTGGATAAAATTTTAAATAGCCAGAGGTTGATGAGCGAAGAGTATGGTAAACCGGCTCATGACGAAATGCTGTTTATTGTCATCCATCAGGTTTATGAGTTATGGTTTAAACAAATTCTTCATGAATTGGATTCGGTGCTAACATTATTCCGATCCAATTTTGTGGATGAAAAACAAATTGGGGTGGCGGTAGCCCGTTTTCATCGCATTATCGAGATACAGAAATTGTTGATTGAGCAGATTCGGATTCTGGAAACTATGACCCCGCTGGATTTTCTGGAATTTCGAGGATACCTGACACCGGCATCCGGGTTCCAGAGTTTTCAATTCCGTGCGCTGGAGATCAAGCTTGGACTGCTGGAAAGCGATAGAATTCGCTTCAGCAAGGAGGCATATCATGAAAAATTTCCTGAAGACCAGAAAGAAAAGTTACTCAACTATCAAAGAGAGCCCTCTTTGTTTGACCTCATTCAGCGCTGGTTAGAGAGAACCCCATTTCTAAAAGATGAATCTTTCTCTTTTGTCGATCGCTATCACGAGGCTGTGGAAATTATGCTGGAGGAGGAAGAACGAACACTGGAGAGTCTTCCTATTGGTGAAGAAGAACGGCAACAACGTCTTCAACTGATGAGCGCCACTCGAAAACATTTTCAAACCATTTTTGACCCTGAAGAGCATGAAGCCTTGAGAAAATCGGGCCGACGACGGATTTCCCATGATGCGCTGTTGGCAGCCCTTTTTATTCATCTCTATCGGGATGAACCAATTTTACACTTGCCATTCCAGCTTCTTTCCGCCATCGTTGACATGGATGAACTGCTTTCCGCCTGGCGATATCGACACGCCATGATGGTGCTTCGAATGATTGGGAAAAAAGTGGGTACTGGTGGTTCAGCCGGGTATCAATATCTCAAGAACACCAGCGAAAGTCACCGGGTTTTTAATGACCTTGTCAATATTTCGACTTTTCTGATTCCGCGTACGCTTCTGCCTCCATTACCGGAATCCGTTCGAAGAAAATTGCAATTTCATTTTACGGTTCAGTCAGATTCAAATTAATTGAAACCGTTAACCACAGATTTTACAGAGAAAAAGGTTAGATGAATCGAACCGAACGATTCCCTGTGGTTTATCTCGAATGGTTATTATTAACATTGGGAATTCGCCCTTTTTCAGATAATCGATGTACTCATAAATATTTGAGAGATTGACACTATGGAACTAAGATTAGAGAACAAAGTTGCTCTGGTTTGTGGTAGCACCCGGGGGATTGGGTTGGCTATTGCACGGGTATTTGCCGATGCCGGTGCTTCGGTGATACTGGTTGCCAGAAACGAAGAAAAGTTACTTCAGGTGAAGGACACCCTTTCCTGCGTTGCCGGGCAAAGCCATGCTACACTTGCCGCAGATTTCACCTATCCTGATCAATTAAAACTGAAGCTGCACGAGTTTCTTGAGAGCCAACCACCAATAAACATTCTGGTCAATAATAGCGGAGGACCACCCGGTGGCAAAGCCGTCGACGCTGATATCAAAGAGTATGAAAGCGCTTTTCGACAACATTTAATCTGTAATCAAATCCTGGTGCAGGAGGTTGTGGAGGGGATGAAGGAGAGTGGATATGGGAGGATTATCAACATCATCTCAACTTCGGTGAAACAACCGATACCGGGATTGGGGGTCTCCAACACCATACGGGGAGCGGTGGCTAATTGGGCAAAGACTTTATCGCGGGAATTGGCGCCCTGGGGCATTACCGTGAACAATATCCTTCCGGGAGCTACTGAGACGGATCGATTAAAAGAAATTGTTAAAACCAGGGCGGAAAAAACCGGTCTACCTGAGGAAGAGCTCAAACAGCGGATGCTATCGGAAATACCCTTGAAACGTTTTGCCCGACCGGAGGAGATAGCTCATGCTGCTTTATTTCTGGCTTCTCCGGCAGCGGAGTATATCACGGGGATTAATTTACCGGTAGATGGGGGACGTTTGAGCTGCCTTTAGGGTGAGAGTTGTTTGATTTTCAAGGTCCTCAAACGATTAAGCGCAGCAGCAATTTCAAATCTTCTGGGGCGAGCAAAGTTGCCGGGATGTTCCTCGCCTCGATGGAATGGATCTAACGCATCAAGCCCATGGGTGTTTAAGAAGTTTTCCAGCCTGTTTAGCAATTCCGTCAGTGGGGTTTTTTCATCCATAAATTTTTCCGATATGAGGTGGAGACAGAAACCGATCGCCCGCGTCTGGCTGGTATCGACAATCTGTTCCAGATAACGAAGGTCTATCACATCTTTACCAAAGAGAATGGTGTCTTTTCCCTTTACATCAATTTTGATGAGTTTTTTTCCCCGGGAAGGATTAAAACTTCGTCTTGCCGGTATCCGATGAGTGACGTTCAGAGGAAATCCGGCCACTTCTTTTTCCCTGGCAGAAGGCATCAAACGACAAACTTCCCTGGCTTTCGAGGTGACATGTAGGGGGATATATTCTTTCATCTGAATCACCTGATCGGCTACATCAAGATAGTCTCCACTTCCTCCAATCACCAGGATGGTGGATACACCAAGTTTTTCATAAAGCTCCTTGACCCGATCCACAAAAGGGGTGATGGGTTCCTCCTCCTTGTGAACAAGCTTCTGCATCCTGGCATCCCGAATCATAAAATTGGTCGCTGAGGTATCCTCATCCACCAGCAGAACTTTTGCTCCCACTTCCAGTGCCTCCATGATGTTTGCTGCCTGGCTGGTACTGCCACTGGCATCATCACTGCAAAAGGCTTTCGTTGAACGATTATGGGGGATGTTGGTGATGAATGGTGAAATATCAACCTTTTCAATATAACGTCCGTCCTCCGCCCGAATTTTGACCATCTCCGGAGTGCTTACAACGTATTCCCGCCCATCTCCCGGAATATGAGGATATACACCTCTTTCCAGAGCCTTTAACAAAGTTGATTTACCATGATAGCCACCCCCGACTATCAAAGTTACCCCTTC